>JAGQLK010000033.1:7403-9434 GCA_020429485.1 Candidatus Dojkabacteria bacterium
TAGTGATAAGTATACAGAAATTATAGACACTATTTAAGTTATTATTTTTTTTTCTATGTTAACTGTAAATGAAAAAGCACCTACTGATGTAAAGGTGTTAAATATGTCAGAAGATGAGGTAACATTAAAAGATTATTTAGATAAAGACTATTTAGTAGTATATTTCTATCCTAAAGATAATACTCCAGGGTGTACAAAAGAAGCTTGTAGCTTTAGAGACTTCAATAAAGATATCGAGCAATTAGGTGCAAGGGTTATAGGAGTAAGCAAAGATCCAGTCAAATCACATCATAAATTTATTCAAAAGTTTGAATTAAACTTTGAGCTACTTTCTGATGAATCATTAGAGCTACATAAGGCCTTTGGTGTATGGGTTGAAAAAAGCATGTATGGAAAGAAGTACATGGGAGCCCAAAGATCTACTTTTGTTTTGGACAAAAATGGCAAAGTCATTCATGTATGGGAAAATGTTAAGCCCAATGTTCATGCAGAAGAAGTTTATAATTTCTTGAAAGATAAATAAGGCTTAGACCTTTCTATAGCTTTATGCCCAGAATTTCATCAATTCAAGTATATGGATACCCATATCATACCAGTATGAACTGAACTCAAGTCCTTGGTCAGCATACGCAATATTGTTTATTACCTGTAAATATAGAACAGATAGTACGACATTGCTAATAAAAAGAGTGATGATTAGGATCAAGTTCACAAGTCCTCTACCCTTTAATTTGAGTTTGTGAAAGATTCTTTGGAAGAGCCAAAGAATAGTCATTATTGATGTTGAGATTAAAACTACAAAACAACTTTGAGCTCTAATTAACTCAGTTTTGGGATAAAGAGGAATAGGTGTAAAAGGTTCTCTAATCCAAAACATTGCATAGGCAAGTAATTCACCAAAAATATCTATACAGTTAGAAACATACATCATACCCATTCCACTAAATGGATTTTTTATAAGAAACATAGCGAAGAATTCTGGCATAGAGCTGCCTACTGCCAATCCTTCAGATGCTTGAATTGGTGTTAACCATAGTCCTGAAATTACTAAGACAAGTAAAACCAGTACTAGAGTAAATAGTAACTGAGAAGAAATAGCTTGAAATATTATCCAGCCTAGTCGCTCATCTGATTTCTTCACGTAACGCCATTTCTCAACTATCTTGCTTGCGATATTATTTATTAGTGGAAATTTAGCTGTATCGTCTTCCTCATCTTCTGCTGAAGGTAAATGACCAGTAACAATCTTGTAGATCTCTATATATCCAATTATGGTTGCTATGACAAGTAATAATAATATGCCAGCTTCATGAACATGAACTAATGAGTCTTCTGCCATTTTAATTAGATAGAAGAAAATGGCTACTACACCCCACATTGCAAATAATAATGGAGTTGGAATCGTATAGTTAGCAAAGCTTGATAATTTCTTTTTCCCTCTGAAATATAGATAAATAATCATTAGATAAAAACCTGCAGGAAGTACAAGCCCGTTTGCTATTCCAGACATTTCAGCAGGAAAAATGGCCAATAATCCAGCACCATTTTCAAGTATGTGCTCTGGAGATATTAAAGCACCAAATCCCTCTGTGGCTGCAATGATAAGTTCTGCCGCACTAGTTGCTAATGCCAGAAGCGCAAGTTCGGCTCCTTCATGAATATGAAAACGCTTTTTTAAAGCATCGACTGCTTCTGTGTAAAATCGGATACTTTCGTCTAATGAAAAAATAGCAATAATGAGTATAAGCGACAAAGGTAATGCTAATAAGTGATAGATTCCTTTAGCTGGGAAAATGTCCCCAATCAGTGTATTAACTATCAGGGTTAATCCTACAATAAGTAGAAATTGAAGTATAGCTTTTAACTTATTAGGCTTGTTTTTCATATTTGGTTTAACATTTATAAACATAAAGATTGTAACTTAATATAAGTCACAATTCTTTATATTTGAAATAAAATATCTTAAGAATAGTTATGCATATCAAAATGGATATCTAATGATATTACGAAGTTCGTTATTTTGGTTTAGCT
>JAGQLK010000034.1 GCA_020429485.1 Candidatus Dojkabacteria bacterium
TGAGTTGGATCTTGCAAATATGATAAAGCCTGCTTTGGCAAGAGGAGAAATGCAAGTAATTGGTGCTACTACACTAAATGAATATAAAAAATACATTGAAAAAGACGCTGCTCTTGAAAGACGTTTTCAGCCAATATTAGTAGATGAACCTACAGTAGATCAAACCGTAGAAATTCTCAGAGGAATTAGGGATAGGTATGAGGCTCATCACAGAATTAAGATTTCAGATATGTCTCTTATCTCAGCTGCAAAATTAAGTGATAGATATGTTAAAGACAGATTCTTGCCTGATAAGGCTATAGATGTAGTCGATGAGGCAGCAAGTAAAGTCAGGCTAAGAGTTACTGCTGAGCCTGAAGAGCTTAGACAATCCAAGCTTGAAATTAAAAAATTAGAGACTGAAAGGGAGTCTCTGACACGAGCAAATAAGCACAAGGAGGCAGCTGATCTAAAGGTTAAGATTGAGCAGAAGAAAGAGGAGATGAAGCCGTTAGAAGAAGAGTGGCATAGGCAGGTCGGCACAGGTACTCCTGAAGTTACTGTTGCTGATATTACAGATGTTATTTCTAAGATTTCAGGTGTTCCTGTAAGCGAATTGAAAACAGAGGAGAAGGAGCAACTTCTGAATCTAGAAAAGAAGCTTCATGAGAGAGTGATTGGGCAAGAAGATGCGATAAAGTTGGTGTCTGAAGCAGTTAGAAGAGCTCGGGTAGGACTAAAGAGTCCAGATAGACCAATCGCAACATTTTTGTTTTTAGGCCCTACAGGTGTTGGGAAGACGGAGCTTGCTAAAGCATTAAGTGAATCAGTTTTTGGGGATGAGGAGGCGATGATTAGATTGGATATGAGCGAATATATGGAGAGTCATTCAGTGGCAAAGCTTATTGGTTCTCCGCCAGGATATATAGGACATGAAGAAGGTGGGCAATTAACAGAAAAGGTTAGGAGACATCCATTCTCTGTCATCTTGCTAGATGAAATTGAGAAAGCTCATCCAGATATTTTCAATACATTGCTTCAGATTTTTGATGATGGTCGTTTGACAGATGCCAAAGGTAGGACAGTAGATTTCAAAAACACTATTATAATAGCTACAAGTAACTTAGGATCGTCTATTATTCTAGATGCTATTAATAAATCTAGTGTAAAGGAGTCTGCAAAGGCTAAAGATAAAAAAAGTAAGCCAGAAGGAATTATTAAAATGAAATCTGGCGATGAAGTTCAGGAGAATGGCGCAGAAATAAACTGGGATGAACTAGTCCAGAAAGTTGATGCAATCCTTAAACAAAACTTTAAGCCTGAATTCTTGAATAGAATCGATGAAGTGGTCATGTTTAAATCGCTAACTATAGAAGAGTTGGAGTCGATTGTTGAGTTACTAATAGAAAAGACAAGGAGATTATTACATGCACAAGATATGGAATTAGAGATTTCAAAAGAAGCAATGAATCAGATTGCAAAGGAAGGTTACGATCCTCAATTTGGCGCTAGGCCATTAAGAAGGATAATTCAGCGTAAAATAGAAAACGAAATTTCTAATAGAATATTAAAGGGTGAATTTGTAGAGGGTGATACAATAAAAGTGGATTTTAATGGTGAATTTGTTTTTGGTAAATGAAAATATTTCAATTAACTACATTCTTTCATCCAGTTGTTGGAGGCGTAGAATCTCATGTTAACAGTTTAGCTGAGCAGCTAATTGGTATGGGGCATGAAGTTACTGTGCTGACATCTGATTCGACCAAGAAGGGACCTAGGATAAAAGGTAGGAGGAGCAAGCTTGGCGATATTGAAATAGTCAGATTTAGAAATTTATTGAACTTGAGCTACTTCCATAAATTTTTCCCAGGTGTTTTCTTTTATTTGATGAGAAATGACTTCGATGTTATCCATGTTCATGGATTTAGAAAAAGTGAATCAATATTGGCTCTGTTAGCAGCAAAGCTTAAGAAAAAGAAAATTGTTCTTACAACTCATAATCCTTTCCCTGTAGGGACAAGGTCGCGCATGTTAGATGCAATGATCAAGCTGATGGATGTTTTTATAAATAAGAGATTCACAAAGAATTTCGATAAAATAATCACATTAGTTAAATCTGAACGTAAGATCTTGCACGAAGAATATAATGTACCAGATGAGAAAATGGTAACTATACCAAATGGAATGGAAGAAATGTTCTTGCAACAAGGTGATGAGGAAGTATTTTATAGGGACTTAGATATTGATGTGACTAAATGGGATGCGGTTGCATTGGGCGTAGGGAGAATAAATTATGTAAAAGGCTATCAAAATTTAGAATTGGCAATAAATAGGCTGAAGAAAGTGCTATTCGTATTTGCCGGTGGTGATGATGGCTATCTTGATAAACTCAAAAAACAATATCGAAAAAATAAAAATGTGATTTTTACTGAAAGCTTCGTACCTCAAGAAAAATTAGTTGACTACTATAAGGGCGGCGATATTTTCCTATTTCCTAGTTTGCATGAGGCTTTCGGGATTGTCGTTCTCGAAGCGCTAGCTCAGGGATTGCCTGTGATATCTAGTGATCAGGGCGGACCAAAAGAGTTTTTGTCTGAAAAATATTCTGTTCTGCTTGATCCAGAGGATCAGGAGGGGTGGAAGAATGCTATTGAAAAACTTACTTCAGATTCTAAGTTACTTGAACAGATGTCTGTAGCTGGAATGAATGAAGTCAAGAAATATAGTTGGGATAAAGTATCCAAGAAGATTTTAGCTGTTTATGAATCATTATGATAATTTTGGGATTAACACAGGTGCCTAATGGTATCGCTGCTGCTTTGGTTAGAGATGGTAAATATTTGATTAACGCAGAAGTACTTGTACAAAATAAGTTTCAGGAAGAGCTACTGAAGTTCCTTGAAAATAGCGAGGTTGAAATGACTCAGCTTGATTATATTGCTTACGACGATAACTTCGAAGTAAATACTGAATTTATTGAAGCGCCATCGCTGATAATCAACAAAGAACTAGCTCATAAATATAGCTTATTTATTGTAGATGATGATGCTAAAGAAGATGATGTTGCAATAGATTTTCCATATCTTCTTATCGAAGATATAACTGATGAGACTAAAGTGACTCTTGTATCAGGTTTAGATAACATAAAAGAGATAACTTCATTAAAGCAAGGATCTCTAAGCTCTGTAGTTGATGGCTTAGAAGATATTCTTGATATTAATAATATTTTTCTACATGCTTTTCAGGGTGATGATAATGATATTGAGTTATCAAGGCTCGATCAAAATAAAGCAAACTTCGATTTTGGGTTTATACTCGAAGAGGTAAAGGGTTTGCTTGATGAGTTTATAGATAATCAAGATAACACAGTAAGTGAAGAAGTTAATGCTGAATTGTTGCGTAACTATAAGCAAGATCTAGCGTCTGAAGCTCTTGGTGCTCTTTATGATTCCCTAGTAATTTACTTGGTTACAGCAGCAAATGAGCTTGGTGTGCAAAATATTGCTCTTGTTGGTGAATTTGCAGATGTTGTAGAGCTAAGGCAAAAGTTTACTGAGCAGACTGAGTCTAGTCCATATGAAGTCTTCTTTCCAATAAGGGAAGAAGAACTTTCTGGATCTATTGGTATCGCAGGCCTAGCTTATATAGGTGTCCAATAGAAATTACTCTTTACCAGGATATGTAGCTAATGCTTTTTCTAAGATATCCATAGCTCTATTCAGGTCTTTTCTGTTTAGAACGTAAGCAATTCTTACTTCGTTAACTCCTAATCCAGGAGTTTTATAAAATCCCTCTGCTGGCGCGAACATTATTGTCTCCTGGTTATCATCAAAATCTGTAAGGAGCCACTTGCAAAAATTCTCCGCGTTATCTACAGGTAACTTAGCTAATAAGTAAAATGCTCCTTCTGGTTTGTTGCATTTGGCACCTGGTATATTATTGATTCTCTCTACCAGAAGGTCTCTTCTGCCAATAAATTTCTCTGTAACTTCATCGAAGTAGCTATCTGGTGTTTCGATTGCTTCTTCAGCTACAAATTGCCCTAGAGTAGGAGGACTTAGTCTGGCTTGGGCATATTTAAGAGTGCTTGTTATTACGTCTTGATTGCGAGTAATAAATGCTCCGATTCGTAGTCCACATGTATTGTATCTTTTAGAAACTGAGTCTACTACTATTGTTCTGTCTTCCATCCCACTTATATTTAAGGCAGAAATTATTTCTGTTTCTGAATAATTAAACTCTCTATATACTTCATCTGAAATCAGGAATAGGTTATGCTTGATGCAAAGCTCTTTAAGTTCTAGTAATTCCTTTTCTGAATAAACATACCCAGTTGGATTGCTTGGATTACAAATGAGGATGGCTTTGGTTTTATCAGTGATCTTTTCTGAAAAACTTTCTATTGGAGGTAAAGCAAAGCTTTCTTCAAATTTTGCTGTAACTGGAATGATATTTACACCTGCTATTCCTGCTATTGTGCTGTAATTCGTATAGAATGGTTCAGGAACAATAATTTCATCGTCTAGATCACATGCTACTGATAAGGCAAAGAATAGAGCCTCAGAGCCACTGGCTGTGACTAGTATTTCTTCTGCAGTGATATCAATATTGTGTTTTCGGTAATATTTGAGTAGTTTCTCGCGATAGCTTAGATTTCCTTGAGAGGCTGTGTATGGGATATATTTCTGATCATACTTGGTTAATGCCTGAAGTACTTGCTCTGGAGAATCAACATCTGGCTGTCCGATATTTAAGTGGTAAACTTTCTTGCCTGCTTTTTTTGCAGCATCAGCAAACTTACTTAATTTTCTTGTTGCTGCTTGGGGTAGATTTATCGATCTTTTTGACGGTTTTAACATATTCCTAAATAATAAAGTGGTACAAGTATATCATCAAAATATTACTTAAATCTATATTCTTGACTAAGAATTATGGGTATGTTAATTTAAATGCGAATTATTTGCATAAATGAATAACAAATTAAAAGTTGTTACGCTCGTAGTTTTCTTTGCTCTTCTGACTTGGGGGGTATTCCTCTTGGCAGGGTATAATCAGCAAGCACCAAATAATGATGGTGATTTCACAGTTGCTGTCTCGATATTTCCTCTGCAAGATATTGTTAAAAACATAGCTGGTGAGTCATCTCAAGTTGTACAAGTATTACCTACTGGGGTCAGTCCCCATACCTATGAGCCAACCATTCAGGATAAGAGTATGTTAGAAAATGCAGATATTGTTTTTTATATTGGGGGCGGCTTGGATAATTGGATGATAGAAGGTGCAAGCGAGGAGGCGAGGCTTGTTGATCTCTCAAAATATGTAAATATTGAAGAAGATCATGATCAAGAAGATGACGATGCAAACCATGAACATGAAGAAGATCCGCACTATTGGCTTTCAATGAGTATAATGGAGGAGCTATCAAAAATTATTGCTGATGAATTGGGCGTAGCAAATCCACAAAATATTGAGGTATACGAACAAAATTCAGTTAGTTACATCGAAGAGTTAAAAGCCTCTAGGGAAGATCTGGCTGCTCAACTTGAAAGTTTGGTGAATAAGAAGATTATTACTTTTCATGGTGGATTTGATTATTTCGCTGATGACTTTGGACTTGAAGTAGCAGCGACAATCGAAGAATTTCCAGGAAAAGAGCCAAGCCCTGCATACCTATCAGAAGTGGCTTCTGTGATTGAGCAAAATAATTTGAATGCAATTTTTAAAGAGCCACAATTATCTGACTCGATTATTACTCCTTTGGCCCAAGACTATGGTATTGAGGTGTACACATTAGATCCTTTAGGCGGTGTAGAAGATAGGTTGACCTATATAGAGCTGATGGAATATAACGTTCGTACTATAATCACTGCAAATACTACACAATAATTACCTACACAACTCATTATCTTAAATCTGCGCATGACGCAGATTTTTTTTATTAAAAAAAGTCATTTTTTTGCATCAAAAACCTTGCATCGGATATAAAAAATATTTATAGTGGAGATAGGTGGTGAATAATGGTGAAAAAACAAAAATGTACTATTAACTCTTTTTGCTACAAAGAACTTCACCATGAGCTAGAAAGTTCATGGCGCCCCAAATAAACTTCACATTATTTCACTTTATTCACCACTATGTTAATAGGAGAATTTGAGACGAAGCTGACCGAGAAAAATAGAATAGCGATACCGAAAAAGATTAGAGAGGAGTTTGAAGGAAAGACTATCTTGTCCAGGGGATATGAAGGGTGTTTGATCCTTCTAGATGAAACAAGATGGGATGATCTTTTAAAAGTTATGAGTAAAGAACCAATACTAAACTTGTCAGTAAGAGACACTAAGAGGTTTCTTCTTGGAGGTGCATTCGAAGTTGAGCTCGACAAGCAAGGACGGTTCGTACTGCCAAATGGATTAAAAGAATACTCAGAAATTGATACTGAAATATCTTTTTTGGGTTTAGGAGAATGGGTTGAAGTGTGGGCCAAAGAAAGATGGTTAGATAAGCTCGAAGAACTTAGTAAATCTGCAAGTGATATCGCAGAAAAATTATTGAAACTATAAATGAAAACAAAACATAAGACAGTACTATTACAAGAAGCAGTAGATAGCTTAAACATAAAGCCTAGAGGAACATACATTGATGTAACTCTCGGTGGTGGAGGGCATAGCTTAGAAATCCTAAAGCAGATGGATTATCAAGGAAAACTAATAGCTTTTGATCTAGATGCTGAAGCTATTAAAAGGTTTGAGGCTTTACTCATAGAAAATAATATCAAAAATGAAAATCTTGAAGTAATCATAGTAAATGATAACTTCATTGAACTTGAAAGTGTTCTTTTAAAAAACAAAATAACTAAGGTCGATGGAATATTAGCAGATTTAGGACTATCAACTGATCAGTACCTTGATTCAAATATAGGGATCAGCTTTTTGGAAAATAGTGAACTTGATATGAGGATTGATAAGACAAAGCAAGTCAAAGCTAAAGACTTACTAAACGGCTTATATGAAAAAGAATTAATTAAGTTGTTTGAAGATCTTGCAGACATAAAGTTTGCTAAGCAGCTTGCTAGAGAAATTGTTCAGTATAGAAAAGATAAAAGCATTGAAACTACTAAAGACTTAAAAGCTATTGTTCAAAAAGTTGTGCCTTTTTCTTATAGAAAAGGGGTACAAAGAAATCCCGAAGCTAAGGTATTTCAAGCGCTTAGGATTGCAGTCAATGATGAATTATTGAACTTGCGATCCCTCCTGCCCCTTGCGTTTGAAACCTTAGATTTCGGGGGTAGACTTGCAGTTATTTCTTTTCACTCTGGGGAAGATCGGATAGTAAAGAACTTCTTCAGAGAGAAGAAAGATAACAACAAAATTGAATATGTATTTAAGCTACTCACTCCTTCTGAGGAAGAGCAAAAAGCTAACCCTAGAAGTAGCAGCGCTAAGCTTAGAGTAGTCGAAAAAATACTTAAATAACTTGCACTTATTTAACTATTAGAAAAATGAAAAACACACAAACTACCTCAAAAAAGGGTAGCAGATTAGTACCTATACTATTCGGGCTACTTATTATCTTCGTTGTATTACAACTTTACATTTTAACTTCTGTGGGTACTCAAGGTGAAAGAGTAAGCCAAGTAAGAAATGAGCAAGCAGAAATTAAAATTGAAAACGAAATTACCAGAGCAAAAATTCTTGAGCTTCAATCTAATGGAGCAGTTGCAGAAACGGTAGAAAACTTGCAAATGAATCCAGCTACAGTAAAATATATTGATATTAATTATCAAAATATTTCCGCACAGGAATAATGACCAGTTTAGATAATTTTCAGGATAAAAAAATAAGAGTACTTTCTTATGGGCTTGTTATAGCTTTCATGGCCGCAATATTAATGTTGGGGAAATGGCAAATTGTAGATAGTGAAAGATTTATCGCAATTGCAAATGAGAGGTACAGAACAGTTAAAATCCCTACTGTAAGAGGTACTATTTTGGCTAGCGATGGATCTACATTAGCATATAGTGAGCCTAGGTTTGACGTGTACGTGTGGCTACCTGAAATTGAATTGGCAGAGAAAAACGATTATCAGTCTAGGGAAGAATTTGTTACTAAAGTAGCTCAAGCAGTTGGTGCTACAAATGAAGAGATAGAAGAAAGACTTGATTCAGGCCCGCTATGGATTAGAATAGCTGATAAGATATCTGTAGACCAAAGAGAAGAACTTTTAGCTCTAAGACAAGATAATGACCCGGATAGATACTTACAAGGTCTGCAAATAGAATACGTAAATAAAAGGATATATCCGGAAGGGTATTTGGCAAGCCATGTCTTGGGCTTTGTTGGGCTCAATAATAATGCAGAGCCAATTGGTGTTGGTGGAATAGAGCAATATTGGGATGGTAGTTTGAAGCCAATTGAAGGATTTGAATCTGGTGAATTTGATAGTTTTGGTAACCCTATCACTATTAATAGTGAGCTTCAGCTAGAATCTAGACCTGGGGATACAATTTACACAACAATAGATAAGGTACTTCAGCAAAAGCTAGAACAAAAACTAGAAGAAGGTTACAAGCAATATGATGCCAAGTCTGTGACTGGAATAATAATGGATCCAAAGACTGGTAAAATTCTAGCCATGGCTAATTATCCAGATTATGATCCCAATAACTATTTTGATGAGGAAGATGGTGATGTATTTGGTAATAAAGCTGTAACTGTACCTTACGAAATAGGTTCCGTTGCAAAGGTATTTACTCTAGCTGCTAGCTTTGATTCAGGAAATTTAACTCCAGGCACAGTTCTACTCCCAGAAGGTCACCAAGGGTGTGAAATTATTTCACCAAATCCTAAACCGGAAGATTCGTGTGTGGGTTTTGAAAGTAACGAAGAGGTCGATTGTGTATGTACTTACGATAAAAAGCCTGTAAGGCAATCAATAGACACTACTGATGCTTTAATCAATTCTGACAATATTGCCTTCAGACATATTGCTTTAAGTATGGAGTATGAAGTATTTCATGACTATTTAGAGAGATTTGGTGTTGGAACACTTACAGGTATAGATTTAGCTGGAGAATCTACAGGACTTCTAAAAAGTGCAGATCAGTGGAATTATGCTGACCAGGCTGTATATTCTTATGGTCACGGTTATCAGATTACCCCTTTACAAGCTATTACTGGCATTGCTGCCGTTGCAAATAATGGAGACAGAATGCAGCCATATATTGTTTCGAAGGTAGTAGATAGTGATGGTGTTGAATCAGAATTTAATCCAAGGAAAA
>JAGQLK010000035.1 GCA_020429485.1 Candidatus Dojkabacteria bacterium
AATATAATAAACGTACTATGAATAACTTATGTCACAGATATAACCAAGACTCTGTTAAAGCTCAAGTATCCGGGCTTGTATTTGCTATGCCTCAAGCGCAGCAAATAAACAAGAATCAGGGGTTGTAGACGTACGTTATTAGTCCATATTAACCTCTGAGCTCAGAGGTTTTTTTTATCCCCAAATTTATTCCTTTGAAATCAGTGGTTGAATTGGCTTAATAAGCTGCCGATACAGCTGTAAGCCGGTTCTTAACAAATAAATAAATACTAATTTTCGGAGGAAAATAATGTTTAAAAACAACAAAAATAAATTGAATGGCTATTCTTTAATCTTCTTTATGTTGAAGATAGCGCGTGTAATGGCTTTTAGTTGGTCTAATGCTACGTATGTGCTGTTCTTGTTGGAGAAGGGTATTGATTTGCCTACCGCAAATATTATCAATATTTGCTTTATGGCAACAGTGCTGGTGATTGATCCGCTGACTGGGAGATTAGCTGATAAGATTGGTCAACGAGTGATCTTTGTAGCTGGAATGATAGTAGGTAGCATTGGGATGTTTGCGTATGCCTTAAGTACCAGCTTCTGGGGCTTTGTGCTTGCAGAGTTTATTGTTGGTATTGGTTATGCACTCATGTCTGAAGCACCTGAATCATGGCTCAGAAATCGTGTCGGGAAAAACCAAGCGCATTCTATACAATCAACTGTCGGCGCATGGACGAGCCTCCTGACAACTATACCAGCATTTATTGGGGCTTTGGTAGGGAATCATATTGGTTATGAATATCCTTGGGCACTAGGTGGTTTTGTAGGGCTTCTAGCTACTGTCTTCTTGATCGTCAATGTATTTGGAGATGCAAAGGTTGATCCTGTGCATGATGAAAACCAGATGAGTATTTGGAAATCAATATCGAGCTCATTTGCTCATAAGCACATCCGTTTTGTCTTTCTGGTGGTAATAGTCACGCGTATCTGTTATCAGCCATTTAACATGTTCTGGTCGAAGATTCTTGAAGATTTGATGGGAGATGCTTCTTTCATAGGCTATTTTTGGGTGCTAATCTCTATAGCTATGGCGATAGGTTCGCGTATGGCAAAGGAAATAAAGGTATTCTCAAGAGTAAAGCTTGTAATATTCATGATTCTGATTGGAGTGTGCATTATTATTCCCTCGCTCAAAGGTGAAGTGATTTGGATAATCGTGGGATTCTTTATGCACGAGGTATTTCGAGAACTTTTGGTAAGGACGATTTGGACTTATGCTAATGATTTCATCAGTGACAGCAACCGATCCACTATGAACAGTATACGTAGCTCTGTTTCTACAGGTGCTAACATAGTCGGTCTGGCATTGTCTGGGGTTATGGTTGAGTTCTTTAGTCCTCTTCAGGTCTGGATTTTGTCTGGACTTTTATTAGTACTTTTTGCATTGATTCTAGCTGTGGACTGTAGAAAACGCTAATCTGTGCAACTTTATTATGTGGGCGAAATATATCGGAATTTCGTCCACTTTTTTCTCCTTTTTGAGTAGGTATTTATTAATCAATCAGTAGTTATTTTGTTAAGGTTTAGAGGTACGATTAGCTGTAAATTAGCTATATTTCTTGGAGAGGTTACCTATACTAATTCGATAGAGCTTTTTCTAAATAGTTAATTTCGTTATTTCGATGTAATAATTTATTTGCAAATCATAGTATCGTGAAATATGTTTCATGTGGATAACATACTGGGCTAATAGCCTAAGAGGGTGGTATATAATGAGCAAAGATTTAGAACACGAATCCGAAATATAATCATAGTGTAGCATTAAATTTGAACAGAATTTTGCACTAATTATTGTCGACCGGCAAAATATATAAAATATTTGTTACAAGAGATAGAATTATGTTCTGAAAAATAAAATTCATATTCGACTAAAGTTCTACTAAAAATCGATGCAATTTAGACTGGTTAGTTTTGATGATGTATAATTACTTATGCAAAATTCTAAAAATACAGTACTACTTATTGATTCAAATGCACTAATACACAGGGCATATCATGCTTTTCCTAAACATTTAGTCACTCGAGATGGCCAGCTTGTGAACGCTGCATACGGCTTTACAAGGCTGTTATTGACTGTTTTAAAGCAATTTAATCCAGAGTATGTTGTGTGTGCATTCGATACTAGTGCTCCAACTTTTAGACATAAGATGTATGATGAGTATAAAGCAACTCGTGCCAAGACTGATGATGATTTAATTGAGCAGTTTCCAATTGCTCAAAAAGTAGTAGAAACGCTGAATATACCTATGTTGATGCAGAAAGGCCTAGAAGCGGATGATATTATTGGCACAATTAGTAGAAACAAGGAACTAATTGGTAGTAAAAAGATTGTTGTTACTGGAGATAGGGACTTATTGCAATTGATAGACGATGAAACAGAAGTATTCTTATCAGGTAATTCATTCTCAAAGTCTCAGCTATTTGGGAATATTAATGTAGTAGATAAATTAGGCTTTGGAGCTGATAAGCTAATCGAATTCAAAGGATTGCGTGGTGATTCCAGTGATAATATTCCTGGGGTAAAAGGAGTCGGGGACAAGATCGCTACAGATTTAATAAAAGAATATGGAACAATAGAAAATGTTTATGACCATCTTGAAGACCTGAAAACTGCTGCCAGAAATAGGCTAACAGGCAATTACGATATAGCTTTGATGAGTAGAGAGCTAGCAACTATCAAGCTAGATGCTGATCTGGATTTCAAATTGGCGGATGCTAAATTATCGGATTATGATCAAAACAAGGTTATAGACTTATTTAATGAATTAGAATTTAGGTCACTAGTTAAGGATCTGCCAAAGGTTGATAAGGTACGACAAACGGGTCAGATGGGGCTTATGGATACAACTAATCAAGAAGATGCTTCAGTTAGTTCTCATGAGCCAAAAGTCGAATTCAATAATTATGATTCTTCGAATATCGAAGAATTCCAAACTATACTTAAAGATGCAGGAGTAGCAGCGATTGAAGTTGGATTGCTCAACGATAATATTTTTTCTAGGATAAGCACTCTTGCTATAAATATCGGAGAAAATAGCAATATCATTGATTTTCAGACCTTAAACTCAGATCAAAAGTTGAATTTGTGCAATATGCTTGAATCAATAACTCTTGTTGCTAGCGAGGGGAAGAGAGTTAGGCATGCTTTCCTGTCTGAAGGGTATGAAAATGTCAGTATTGAATTTGATGTACAAGTGGCTGAATTCTTATGTGGCTATGCAAGGACTAAGATAGACCTGGAAAATATGGCTTTTTCAAGACTAAATATAGTATATGAGGAAGGAAAGCTCGCTGCAGACAAAGAAAACCAAGCATTTCGAGCTGAGATCGTTTTTAAGCTATATCAAAAACTATTAGAGGAGATTGATACTACTCAGGCCAAAGAAGAAAATACCAATTGGGATATTAAAAAATTATTCTACGAATTAGAAATGCCACTTCAGAATGTTTTGGTTGATATGGAAAGAAATGGAATTTACCTTGATGCTAAGTATCTTTTGGATTTTGCAGCTCAGCTTGATGAAGATATTGCGAAGATAACTAAGAAGATCTACGGTGAGATTGGTCATGAATTTAATCTCGCATCTCCAAAACAGCTTGGAGAAGCACTATTTGATAAGATGAATCTGCCAGGTGGCAAGAAAACTAAGACAGGGAGCTATTCAACAAATGAAAGAGTATTAAGCAATCTGAAGAATGATTTCCCAGTCGTTAAGGATATTCTCTCTTATAGGGAAATGAGTAAGCTTAGGTCAACATATACAGATGCATTAGTGGATCTCATTGATAAAGAAACTGGTAGGGTTCACTCTAGCTTTAGCCAGGTAGTTGCCGCTACAGGCAGACTTGCATCAAGTAAGCCTAATTTGCAAAATATACCGATATCAACTGAATTGGGCCATGGCGTTCGTAAGGCCTTTAAAGCAGCTGAAGGTAAAAAGTTGATTTTTATAGATTATTCACAGCAAGAGTTGAGGCTTCTTGCTCACTTCTCGAAGGAAGATAATCTGATTCAGGCATTTAGAGAAGATAAGGATATTCATGCTTTAACAGCATCTAAGTTATTTGGTAAAGAAATTGATTCTGTTACAAAGGAAGAAAGACGTATTGGTAAAACGGTGAACTTTGGTGTTGTATATGGTATCTCTGCCTTTGGTCTTTCTGATAGGCTTGATATGTCGCGTGAAGATGGGCAGGTCTTTATTGACGCCTTTTATGAGAGTTATCCTAATGTTAAGCTTTTCTTTACGAATCTAATAAAAGAGGCGAAATTGAGTGGATTTGTTCAGACAATATTAGGCAGACGAAGAGACTGCTCATTGCTGAATTCAAGGAATTTTCAGGTGAGATCGGCTACCGAGAGAGAAGTTATTAACTATCCTCTACAGGGAAGTGCAGCAGATATGATGAAAATTGCTATGCTTAGGGTGCATAATCTTATAAAATCAAAGTATTCAGACTATGCCAAATTAATTCTACAGATACATGATGAGCTAGTATTTGAGGTTGACGCCAAGGTGAGTGACAGGATGCTTGAGGAGTTTATTAAGGATGTGAAAGATATTATGCTTACTGTTCTAGAATTGGAGCTTCCTATGAAGGTAGATGTTGAGATTGGAGATAATCTTTCAGAAACTAAAAAGCTATAATCTGTGAAACAAAGTTTCATTATTTATTAAAAATATACTATGAATTTAATCAAGAACACCCTTAAAGGCATATTCTTTGTGTTTGGTATCATGTTAGGTGTTAGGATATTTAAAAACCGAAAGTCAGACGATATGCTTTACCAAGAAGCAGATATTGAGCCTGAAATTGAAAAATCTACTATTGTGATGAAGTCTCAAAGTCTCAGCTCAGATCTCAATAATAGGCAAAAAAGAATAATTGAACTAATCAAAGAATATGGTCAGGTCGAGATGAAGCTACTGAGGAGAGAATTTCCTGATGTGACCTCAAGGACTCTTCGTAGGGACCTTACGAAATTATCTGACGAAAATTTAATTTATAAAGAAGGATCAACCAAAGCAGCAACATATTACTTGAATTAAGATGAATAAGAATATAGCTAAAATAATACTAATATTTGTGACACTTATTTCACCACTAATTGATTTGTTTATTGTCCCTGTGATGGCAATACCATCAGCACTTATTATGTCTTTCTTTATAGATGGCCCCAAATGCGATGGTAAACTATTTTGTGAGCTTGGGCTATACTATAATTTTGTATTAGTTATAGGTGTAATAAGTGGTATAGCTATTACTAGATTCTTGCTATTCGTATTGAACAAAAGATTCTCAGTTAACAAAAAATTCTATGATTATTTACAGATTACTGTAATTGTTTATCATATCGCTGCCTACCTATTCTTAACTCTTTACTACTAATCTATGGCTTTAAAGCCTGATTATACAATCACAAATAACATTCTTAAGTTTGTTTCTTCCGCAGATACTTCTAAGGCTCTTATAGAAAATTCGCCTATTATCCCATATTGGGAGCGGACTTTTCAGAATCAGGCGATGATAAGATCTGTACATCATTCTACGGCTATAGAGGGGAATGAGCTCAATATTGATGAAGCCGAGAAGATAATTGAGGGTGAAAGAGTAGAGACATATAGACTAAGAGACATTAAAGAAATTGTTAATTATAGAGAGGCAATCGGTTTTATTTCGGGCGATCAAAATTCGCACATTACTACAGGACTACTAAATGGCGTTCATAAAGTATTGGGTGAAGGGATACTTACAGACAGCCATTTAGGAATTTTTCGAAAGAAAAAGGCAGTGATTGTGAATAATAGATCTGGAGAAGTAGTTTTTGATGCTCCTGAGCCATCTGAGCTCGAAAGTGAAATTAATGATTTAATAGAATGGGATATGGGCGAGGCTAAAGATGTTCATCCTCTTATCAAAGCTGCAATAATTCATTTTGAACTAGTTAGAATACATCCTTACGTTGATATCAATGGGCGTACAGCTAGGATTATCGCTACATGGTCTTTATATAGAGATGGATATGACATCAAAAAGTTTTTTAGTTTAGAAGAGCATTATGATCAAGATTTGCAAAGATACTATGATTCTTTAGATAGTGCTCATGATGGTGACTATACTAATTGGATAGAATACTTTACGCAAGGTGTTGCAGAAGAACTTTCAAGGATAACAGAAAAAGTAATGGCTTTAAGTAGAGATAGGATTCTTAGATCCAAAATAGGTCAAGTAGCCCTTAGTGATAGGCAATTAAAGATTATTAATTTTTTAGCCGAAAATGAAGAACTAAAGAATCCAGACTTTGATATAGTATTACCAAAGGTGAGTGAAGATACTATTCTTAGGGACCTAAATGACTTGAAAGATAAAGGTATAATTAAGAAAATCGGTAGAACCAAAGGTGCGAAATATATATTAGTATAAACATATGCAATTTAACGATTTGTGTGAATATTTAGTAAAGCTTGAAGACTTGTCTTCGAGGAATGAAATGACTGAAATTTTGGTAGAACTTTTCAGTAAGCTTGAAGGTAAAGAAATAGATCAAGCAATATATTTTATGCAAGGTAGAATAGCTCCTCTTTATGAGCCTATCGAATTTAATCTTTCAATAAAGTTAGTCTTAAAGGCACTTGAGGCACATTCATCAAATAATGATATTCAGGCACTTTTCAAAAAACTGGGTGATGTAGGTCTAGTTGCAGAAGAAGTAAATAAAGACAGTGGCTTGAGTAAGTATTCAATTACTTCAATTTTTGAACACTTAAATGAAATCGCAGAAATAGAGGGAACAAATTCTCAGAGTGCAAAGCAGACTTTATTACAGGAGCTAGCGCAAAATACTTCAGGTTTAGAATTGAAATATATAACTAGAATTATAGTAGGGAAATTAAGATTAGGTCTAAGCGATAAAACTTTTCTGGACGCTTTGTCATGGTATTTATCAGGAGATAAATCCTTACGCGCAGAAATAGAAAGGGCATATGGTGTAAATGCCGACTTGGGTTATGTTGCAAGATTAGTTATAGAAGGTGGGGTTGAAGCAATTAAAGATATTCACCTTACTCCTGGGATACCGGTAGCATCGAAGTTAGTACAAAGAGAGGCAACTCCTCAAACATTATTTGAGAGACTAGGTGATTGCTATATCCAACCCAAATATGACGGGCTTAGGTTGCAGGTGCACTACGATAAAAATGGTTTGGGGGAAGAGAAAGTCAGTATGAGTTTGTTAGGTGCGGAAAAGAAGACAGTAAAGATGTTTAGTAGAAATATGGAGAATTTAACATATATGATGCCAGATGTAATTGAGCAGGTAGAATTACTCGGGGTAGAATCTATTATTTTTGATTCTGAGGCAATCGGTTTTGATCCAAGCAGCGGAGAATTAGTAAGCTTTCAAGAAACAATTAGTAGAAAAAGAAAAACCGGGATTATAGAAGCTGCTAAAGCTACTCCGCTTAAAGTATTTGCTTTTGATATTCTACATATTAATGGAAGAGACCTGATGCAGACTGGGCTTGAAGAGAGATTGCAGATATTAAAAGAAGTTGTCGATTCAGGTAAAAGTGAAAACATTGAATTTGCTGAAAGTGTACTAGTAAAAAGTGCTGAAGAACTGGATGCTAAGTTTAAAGAATATACAGATGCCGGATTGGAAGGCTTGATAGCAAAAGATCTAGGTACTCTATACGAGCCGGGTACAAGAAATTATGATTGGATAAAGCTTAAAGTAAAAGCTCAGAAGGAATTAGCAGATACAGTAGATGCAGTGGTGCTAGGATATTACAGTGGAAGGGGAGTAAGAGCCAAGTTTGGAATCGGGGCACTTTTAATCGGTTGTTATGATAATAAGAATGATAAGTATTTAAGTTTGGCAAAATTAGGCACTGGTATCAAAGATTCTGATTGGCCTATTTTCAAAAAAGCACTAGATGAAATTAGTGTTGATGCTTTAGCTGAGAATGTTGAGATTGATAAACAAGTTATGCCAGACGTGTTGGTAAGGCCAGAAATAGTAGTAGTTGTTGAAGCTGACGAAGT
The DNA here is from genome assembly GCA_020429485.1 of Candidatus Dojkabacteria bacterium. GTDB lineage: Bacteria > Patescibacteriota > Dojkabacteria > B142 > OLB20 > JAGQLK01. The sequence continues at coordinate 8,092 of JAGQLK010000035.1, forward strand.
AACTGTTAGTAAGGTGCATGGATATGTAGGCAAAGATGGCCTCTCATTAAGATTTCCTAGATTAAAGCAATTTGCCAGAGAGGATAAAGATCCAGAGCAGATCACTACAGTTGAAGAATTAGAGCAACTAGCTAAATTGTAAAAAATACTAGTATGGGTTTTCAGATAAAATTTAATTGGGTTTTGCAAATTAACGCTCCGAGTATTTTAGAAGTAAGAGAAACTTATGAATTTTCTAAAGAAGGAAATAGGGCATTTCCACTTAATGCTCCAATAGACCTAATTGATATGGATAGAAATTGTTTAGCTAAAATAAAGATACTCGAATTTACTAATGAAGAAGGGAGGACTAGTGGAAGTTTTATTGTAGTGAAGGTCTATCAGGGTGAAGAGAAAAAAATACTAACCAACTATTGGCTAGAAAATCAATAATTTAATAATAACTCCATGCAGGACCAAAATATTACTAAAATTAAAGACGCTCAAAACCTATTAAAGGATTTTTCGAAAAGAAATAAATGGGAAGATATTCCAAATATTGATAAATTTGATCACTTACATGAGGAATTATTAGAAATGTCTCAGCATCTTAGATATAAGAGTAGGGAAGAGAGAATTGATTTTGTTAAAGAGAATAGGGATATCTTTATTGATGGAATAGGCGACTTATTCTTTGGAACATGCCGTTTGGCAAATCAATTGGGAGTAGATATTGAAGAAGCATTTAATATGGTTCGCAAAGAAATATTCGCAAAATATAATCATACTGATTCAGAAAACAATCATACCAAAGAAAAAATCTAATTTGTCAAAAAATACTTTTTGACATACTTATCCATGGTTCCTATACTATTAGTAAGATATTTATTATTTATATTTATATTATGGACGAGTCAAAGAAATCAGCTGCTTCTTCAGCAGATGCAAGTAATGATAAAGTGATGGCTGCTGTATCAGCATTTCCAATCATTGGACTAATCGTTTACTTTGCTATGAAGGACGCATCTGACTATGTTCGAAATTACGCAAGACA
>JAGQLK010000036.1 GCA_020429485.1 Candidatus Dojkabacteria bacterium
GCAGAGAGGTATTTTGGAAATGTTGACGCAATTGATTTCACGGAGCCGTCTTTCGATCTTAACAAACTGAAAACCGATTACGATATTTTGTACTTAAATGGTGGAAATATCTTCTACTTAGAAAAAGCAATCAGAGAACATGATTTTGCTGAAGCAATTAATTTTTTCATAGAGAATAAGTTATTTATCGGTGAGAGCGCAGGAGCTGCTATATTAGGAATTGATATTTATCCATTGAGACACCTAGACGATATAGATGCAGTTGAAAATGCTTCTAAAAAGGGTCTTGAGATAGTAAAATTCAACATCTTGCCACATTATGATAATAATGAGCTAGCCGAACAAATAAAGCTAGCCGAGAAAGATTTTCTAAGTAGCTCCGCTGACTTGTTAACAATAAATGAAAAACAAGGAGTCATAACCGATGGAGAAGAGATTATTGGGTATGAATAAAATACGATGAAACAAGAAACAATACTTCAAAATAAAGAGGGACCTCAGGTTGTCAGAGTACTTCTCGAATTCAATTTACCACTGATCTCTTATCCTGATACTGGTGTTTGGTGTTACATAATCAAAACAGGCGATAACACAGTAAGTATTTTCGATGCTGGCCCCAAATTCAAATCCCTTTTACCATTTAGACGTAAGTATTCAGGCGAGACTAATAACACAGACAAAATCATCAATACACTTGATGATTTTTTTCCGGGATATAAAGTAGATCAAATCTTATGCTCTCATTACCATTATGATCATGCAGAAAATGCTCCAGATTTACAGAATAGACTACTAGAATTACATGGGAACTTAGCACCAATAAGACTTCACGCCAATGATCTTGAAAACAAAAAAGCATTTAAGTTTATGAAAACACATGTAGAAGATCTGTTTAAGCATGCTGAATATGATAAATGGCATCTGGGTAATAGTGTAGAGGATAATGAGAATTTAGGTAATTCTGGTTTCGTCATTGTTCATACACCCGGGCACACTTCTGGAGCAATTTCGTTGGTGAATAATATAGAAAAAATTGCAATTACTGGTTGGTGGATTGAAGAACAATCTTCTCCCTTCGTGAAAGTATTTCAATCAACCGTTGTAGATGAAGATACCAAGAATTTTGCCGCCACAATCAAGAAAATTAAAAGAGATGATTACAAATATTATTTCTTGCATCCTCAGGTAGATAAGTACTAACCGCCTATACGTATCTTATTTGTAACATCCAGCTATAATCTCACAGAATAATAACTATTAGAGACGATTTCTCTGTTGTATTTTTTGATACGTCCTCGCCATTTCAGCTGAATAAAAGGGCGTATTTAGTCTCTCTGATTCTTTCTATTGAACTCAAAGTAATTCATATTTCTTCCTCATCCTGTCAAAATATAACTTTTATCAAGAAACGGTTTTGTTCATAGGTGCTTATTAATTTATAATCATTTTGTATTAACCTTATGAAATTATTAATTGATTATGAGTAAAATTTCTCCTATCGAATGGGACCTTTCTGATCTATACAAAAGTATTTCCGATCCTCAAATTACAAAAGACAAAAATAAGACAAAGAAATTAGTAAAGCTATTTACTGAAAGTTACAAAGGGAAGATTAACAAACAGGGCATAACTGCGAAAAAGCTAACTCAAGCGATAGGTGAGTTAGAAGGAATATTTTCATTGATTTATAAATATGGAATTTACTCATCCCTTATTAAAAGTAAAGATACATCTTCTGAAACAATTGCAGCTTTTGCTCAAGGGATAGATGAATTTATAAATGAACAAGCAAATCAGCTACTATTCTTTGAACTTGAGCTTGTACAAATACCACAGAAGAAAATCAAAGATATGCTCAAAGACAAAGCATTATCTGAGTACAAACACTACATTGAACATGAGCTGATTTTTAAGCCATACAGGTTAAATGAATCTGAAGAAATAGTCATGAGTAAAAAGGCTCAAACAGGTAGTAGTGCATTTGTAAGGCTATTCAACGAACTTAACTCAAACCTAAAATATGAACTGACAGTCGATGGGAAGATCAAAGAACTTACTTATGCTGAATTGGTTCCGTACTTAAGTAATCATCCTGACAGAAAGTTAAGACAGAAAGCAGCTGAAAGTATGTCAGCTTCATTAAAAGACAATAGTAAACTATTTGCTTTCATCTTAAATACTCTTCTTTTAGATAAGAAAAATAATGATGAAATCCGAAACTATGATTACCAAGAACAATCTACTTATTTAGGCTACCAAGTCGATAAAGAAGTAGTAGATAAAATGGTAAAAGTAATTTCATCGAAGTACACAATAAGTGAAAAGTTTTACCTGCATAAGAAAAATGTACTTGGCCTAAAAGAATTGTATGAATGGGATAGGTATTCAAAAGTAATAGACGTTGAAGATACGAAGTATACATGGGAAGAATCTCAGGAAATGGTTTTAGATGCTTTCAAAGAATTTTCTGAAGAATTTTATGAAATAGCGAAATTATTTTTTGATAATAAATGGATAGATGCAAAAGTTACAAAGGGTAAAGTAGCAGGTGCATTTTGTAGTTTAGGATTACCAGATACCCATCCATACATTTTACTAAACTTTACTGGGCAGTTAAGAGATATATTGACCCTGGCTCATGAACTTGGCCATGGTATTCATGCATATATGAGTAGAGGGCAGAAGCTATTTCAATTCTGGCCTTCAACTGCAGTTGCAGAGATAGCTAGTGTATTCTGTGAATCTATAGTCTTTGATAAATTAATTAATCAGATTGAATCAAAAGAGCAAAAAGCAGAATTACTTGGAGATAAGATACAAGACATATTTGCAACTATTTTTAGACAAACATCTTTTCATCTCTTCGAACAAGATATTCATAGAGCAAGAAGAGAAGAAGGAGAGCTCTCAATTGATAGGTTTGGAGAGCTTTTTCAAAATCGCCTTCAGGAAATGTTCGGTACTGGATTAAAGCTGACTGATGGACATAAGAATTGGTGGATGCCAGTAGGGCATTTCTATAATTACAATTTCTATGTATTTACATATGCATTTGGAGAAACTCTTGCAACCTCACTTTTTGCTAAATATAAGAAAGAAGGAAGTAAAATGGTAAAACAGTATACATCTGCATTATCACAAGGAGGTAATAGAACACCACTAGAGCTGACTGAAATCATGGGTGCGGATGTGAAGCATAAGGATTTCTGGATCAATGGGCTTAATCTTATTGATGCATATGTGACAGAATTTATCGAGCTCACTAAATAATTACATACTATAAGATTACTAAGTGTCTGAACAAGATAGAGCTTATAGTAAAGTGTTGTCATTACTTATAAAAAGAGATATTCTATCTTAGATAACATTTCTCTTTAATGAATAGATTTATAAGTACTTTTGCAGTAATTTTTGCATTCATAGTACTACCTGGAACAATCTACGCCCAAAGTAATCTTGATTCTACTAATTACCGTATATTAGATCCTAATGTTGATGCAGGAGGAGGACAAGAGTCTAGTACTTCATTTTCTCTAATTGGTAGCGTCAATGAACTTTCAGATTCAAGATTAACTAGTGGAAGCTATGAACTTAAAGCAGGTTTTCCAAATGGAATTTTAGCAAATGTTCCAGTTATTAATTGCTTCGAGACAGATACCACCTCTGGCACAACCAATTGTAACTATTTCCCAAATGCAAATGGTGCACAAGGAGAATGTGGAAACCCCGGCTGCTACAACAGAGCGAAACTCGAAATTGATGACCAAAATAATCCAATCGATACAATATATTTGGTTCAGATTACGGATACTACAAATTCTGTAACATACTATTTACAGAGCGATCATACCTTAGGCACAAGTTACGATATAAATGATTTTCTGACACAGTGCTTCTTGGAAGGAATAGATGTAGATGACACTGCATGTGATGACAGTGGTGATGCAAATTGGGATGAAGATTTACAAAGATACAATATCCTGGGCTTATTAAGCGAGACAGATTATGAGGTTAGTGTTGCAGCATTAAGTGGTGACTTTACAGGTACGAGATTCAGTCAGGTAGCTACTACTACAACTCAAGTACCTAGCATAACATTCGATCTTGATATAGCCAGTGCTGATTCTGAGTCCTCAGCTCCTTATTCAGTAGATATTGGAGAAATAACAACGGTATCAGTGGCAACAGCTACGGATCTAATTTGGATTGATCTAGGGACCAATTCGAATAATGGCAGCAGTGTTTTTGTCAGAGACATAGCAGGCCAATTATTATCACCATCAACTTCAGAGACTATACCATCAGAATCAGAGGATTTAGCATCTGACCCAAATGCTAACGGTGGATATGGACTCAAAATACAAAGCGTATCAGAAAACAGTTTAGGTCCTTTACAAGAGGGTCCTGTATATAGTACAACTGGTAGCGATGAGGTTGGGGCATTGAGCTCAATAAACACTTTATTAGTATTTACTGACACTACAGGAACAAATTTAGGCCCAATTTCAGGAGGTAGAGCTAGTCTAGCAGTAAAAGCACGTTCAATAGTCACAGATGCTGCTGCTAGTGACTATTCCGATGAGATAACATTTATTGCAATTGGTAATTTTTAATTTAAAATCTTTCATGAAAAAAATAACAACACTACTTTTAGTATTATTAACACTTAGCATTTTCACTACAAATATCTACGCACAAGAAGAGACAGATGCAACAGAGAGTACCGAAGAGATAATAGCTACATCTGGAATTACAGTTTCTCCACCCACCATAGAGATAAGCCAAGGAGATTTAGGGAAGAAATATACAATAGAAATTACGAATAACACTGAAAGTGCTGTTACATTTACAGCTAGTGAGGAATACGTACAACGAAATGATCAGAAACAAACAGAAATTATTGAAAGAGAAGACTCAAATATGCTTGATTTTATTGAAGAGCCATTCTCAGTAGCACCAGGAGAAACATATCCATTCACGGTTAGAGTTAAATTATCAGTAGCGTCTACAGATGGAATTTATCCAGCAATAGCCTTTACAGAATCCGGTGATGAAAGTGACTTAAACATTTCATCACAGATAATGACAGTTTTCCTGGTACAAAATTTTGATGGTGAAGCTTCAGTAGATACTAACATTGAATTAGGATCATCAATGGTTACTTCATCAAAGGTTACAATTAGTGGTGATATTCTAAATGATGGAAGTAAGTATTATAGACCTACAGGAACAATAAAAGTATTAAAGGGAGAGACAGTACTTTACGAGAAACAACTAACAACACAGATTGAAGGATTGTTATTTCCAAATGAATCTGTAGATTACGAGATAGAATGGGAAAACGATGAAAATCCATTTACTGCTTTTGGAACATATACTGTTGAAGTATCAATTTCTCCAACACCATTTTCTGCAACCCAAATTGCTAGAATACAGTATATTTATATCCCAATAGAACTCATTGGAGCTGTCATTGGAGGCATAGTTGTTTTAGTAGGAATAGGTTTTGGAATCACAAAATTAAAAAAGAAAAAGCAGAAATAATTTACTCATTTGTTATAATAGTTCAACTTAAAATAAGATTGTTATGAAAAATATAGTATTCGGAAAAATAACCAATATTGCTCAAGATGAAAAGAGTAACAACCTCAATATCTTGAAAATAAATATTGGAGAGAAAGAAGTAGTAGCTGTTACAAAAGCAAGAAATTATAGACAGAATGATATTGTAGTTGTAGCTTTACCAGGTGCAGAAGTTATTAATCCGAAAGATACAAATACTACATTTAAGGTAGAAGAGCGTGAAATTAATGGAACTACATCTGAATGTATGCTTTGTTCAGCGGTTGAATTAGGGTTATTCCATACCAGTGTAGGTATACTTATCGTGAAGGATAATAGCAAATTACCAGGAGAAGAATATGATACTAGCATACTAGAAAAACATATACATATAACCTCTAATACAAACGTAAATAGTGATCCAGAAGCAGTAGATGATTTTCTAAACAGAGGACCAGTAGAAATTATTGGGAAAGACGAACTTAGAGAAAAAATGCTTAGCGGTAGACAGTTAAGAGCTTATATTGGATACGATGTAAGTGGTCCTAATCTACACTTAGGTAATGGTAGCACAATGATGAAGCTCAGAGACTGGCAAAAGCTAGGACACTATACTGTTGTTCTAATAGGTGACTACACTGCAAGGGTAGGTGATCATAGCGATAAACTAGAGAAAAGAAAAAGACTTGATGTTGATGAGATAGAAAAAAATAAACAATTGTTCGAAGAACAATTCGGAAAACTAATTGATCTAGAAAATGCAGAAGTAAGATTTAATAGTGAATGGTTAGAACCATTGACTTTCAATGATGTAATTACGCTAACATCTCTTTTTTCAGTTCAGCAAATGATCGAAAGAGAAAATTTTGCATTAAGACTAGAAAATAATACTACTATTGGCCTAGAAGAACTTATGTACCCTCTAATGCAAGGATATGATGCATACGCACTAGATGTAGATTTACAGATTGGTGGAACTGACCAGATTTTTAATATGCTTTCTGGTAGAAAAATTATGAAAAGCTTTGGTCGAGACCCTTTAGCAGTCATCACGATGCCACTTATCCCAGGTACAGATGGTAGAAAAATGAGTAAGAGTTGGAATAACTATGTTCCTATGAATGCATCAGCAAATGACCTTTATGCAGGCATTATGTCTAGTACCGATGAAGTTATGGCAGATTACTTTAAGTTACTAACAAGAGTTCCTATGAGTGAAGTAGAGGAACTGTTAGCTAATTTAGAAGCACCAGATACCAATCCAATGGACATCAAGAAGAAATTAGCATTCGAAGTTACCACAATTTACTATGACGAGACTTCCGCTTCTGAAGCAGCTGAACATTTTGAGAAAACTGTACAAAACAAAGAGATGCCTGAAGATATCAAAGAATTTAGTATTCAGAACTTACCTGATTCAGAACTTAATGAAAATCAGATACAATTTAAATCATTACTCAATCTAGTCGGCATAGCTGAAAGCAACTCTGATGCCAAGAGATTGATCAGTTCTGGTGCTGTTGAAATAGATGGAGAGAAAATTACAGATCCTAATCAATTAATTGATGTTACCAAAATCGAAATATTAAAAAGTGGCAAGCGTAATTGGATTAAGTTTATTAAATAAATAAGTGATTAAGAACAAAAAGCTTAAAAAATTTATGCAGTGGGTTTTAGTAATATTAATGATCTTCGGATTATTAGTAGTCCCTATGCTTAGTGTATTACTATAATAAATTGCTTCTAAAAGATTCAGTAGACAAAATTCCATTAATAGGCAATAAGTATGTGGAGTTATTGCTTAAATTAGAAATTACTTCGATAGAGGAGCTACTTTACTATTTTCCCAGAAGTTATACAGATACAAGTGTAATTGTAAATATCAATGAGTTATCAAGATCAGAAGTTAAGACTACAATTGCAACTATAGAGGAAATTTCCAATATCCGGACCAAAAATCGCAAAAGCTTACAAAAAGGTATCATTACTGATGGAAGTGATAGTATTGAGGTAATCTGGTTCAATCAGCCATTCCTGACCAGAAATCTGAAGCCAGGTATGGAAGTTATGCTGGCTGGCAAGCTTAGTGATAGTTCAATTAAACCTCAGTTAGTCGCACCACAATATGAAGTAATTAGGGATGGTGATAAAAATAGCATTCATCTTGGTAGAATCTCACCAAATTATCCTTTGACCAAGGGTATAACTGCAAAATGGCTTAGATCTAGAATTCATTACATCATCGATAATATAAATCAGATCGAGGACCTTGATGAATCGCTTCCTGATTGGATGTTAGAAAAATATAATCTAACAGATATAATTGATGCTTTAGAATGCATACATTTTCCAGAAAACACTGAAGAGATAGCAAAATCTAGAAGGCGCCTCGGTTTCGAAGAGTTGGTGGAGATACAGATAAAACTCATAAATGAACATACTAAAAGACTAGAGAGTAAAGCTGTTAAGGTCTCTGTTCATGATAATAGTATTAATGAATTTATAAGCTCATTACCATTCGAACTAACATCTACACAAAAAATCGCATACCAAGAAATTCATTCTGACTACAGTGCTCCATACCCAATGAAGAGACTAATTCAAGGGGATGTGGGTAGTGGTAAAACTATAGTCGCAGCTTTAGCTGCATTACCTGTACTAGAAAGCTCAAAGCAGGTTGTACTGCTAGCTCCAACTGCAGTCCTTGCAGAGCAACATTTTGAAAGCTTTCTAAAATATTTTGGTGATAAATTCAAAATAGGTTTGATTACTTCACAATCAAGCGCTAAAGAAAAAAAAGAACACTACGATCTAGTTATTGGAACGCATGCAATATTACATCATAAGGATACTTTACTAGATTCACTAGGTCTATTGATCGTAGATGAAGAGCATAGATTTGGTGTAAAACAGAGAAGAGAATTGGGTTATTATGAAAACCACATCGATTCTCCACATATTTTACATCTAACTGCGACACCAATTCCTAGAACATTAGCCCTAACATTATTTGGTAATTTTGATGTATCAGTAATCGAAAAGCCATCTCAAAGAGTAACTGTAGCAACCTCAGTTGTCCCTGAAGATAAAAGAGAAGATTCTTATGCATGGATCAGAAATCTTGTTAACCAAGGAGGACAGGTATTCTGGATTTTTCCTCTCATAGATGAGAATGAAGAAATGAATGCAAACGCTCTTGAAGAGAAATTTCCAGTAATAAAAAAGATATTCAAAGAATTTAATGT
>JAGQLK010000037.1 GCA_020429485.1 Candidatus Dojkabacteria bacterium
CTTGTGTCATCAGAGTATTCATATGACTTCATTGTTATTAGATCAACATAACCTCTTAGGTCATGCTCTCTACCTAATGGGTAAGTAATTGCAACTGCATGATCACTTAATTCATCTTTAATAGATTGAAGGCTCATCTCAAAGTCACCACCCACTAGATTTAGTTTATTAATGAAGCATAGTCTAGGAACATTATATTTGTCTGCTTGTCCCCATACTTTACTTGACTGAGGCTCTACACCCATTTTACCATCGAAGATTACTACAGCACCGTCTAAAACACGAAGAGATCTTTCGACCTCAGCTGTAAAGTCAACGTGACCTGGTGTGTCAATGATGTTAATTCTATACATCGTATCATTGAGGCTCCAAATACATGTAGTTGCAGCAGATTGAATAGTAATACCTCTTTCCTTTTCTTGTTCCATAAAGTCCATCTCAGATGCACCGTCGTGTACTTCACCAATTTGATGTTTTCTTCCTGTGTAATAAAGAATTCTCTCTGTAGTAGTTGTCTTACCTGCATCAACGTGCGCGATAATACCTATGTTTCTATAGTTTTGCAGATCTTTAACTGCTGAATAATCAACTTTGCTTGCCATTTACAATAAACTTAAAATTATATGTATACGTATGGGATTGTACATTAAAGCCTCTGGCGAGGCAATAACTATTCATTAAAAATATAACTTATTTTCAATTTTATGTAAAGGAATTAACTCTCTACTAATTATCTATTTGGCGAATTACCAGCCTGCTGTCTCACCTAATACTGCTGTTATTATGGTTTCCCCATAATAACTCCCGGTAGTTATTACGCCTGGTAATCCTATTCCCCAGTAGGTATCTGCTGCCCCTATAACTATACTGCCAGTATCAATAGTCTTTGGGACATTTAGCTCTAACTCAGTAGCTGTGCCGCTTAAATCTGTTCCTGATCCATAAGTAAATCCTGCAGCTGCATATTCCTGGTAATTAAGATCTACTTTTGCTGCAGGACAGCTAGGTGATGCGAATGAGCTTATACACATACCATCCCCATTTCCATTTAGATCTGTATCTAGCCCAACATTCCCTGTTGCTGTCACTTCTACTATTTGATTAGTCGCCCCTGTATCCCCTCCAGCATTTACCGCTCCATAGCTTATTGATGTTTCTGTTATATCCAGTGCTACTAATGCATTCATCTCTACTCCTGCTGCACTTTCTGTATTATCTGATAACGCACTGTCTACTGCATTTACTGTCGCTAACCAATTTTCAGCTGGGTACTCAGTATTTGCTGCTGTAGGATCCGCATGGAACTGTACTGCCACTGTGCATGTATATGTTGCTATTGCATCTGTATTATTACTACATGTACCGCTATCTACTGTACATGTTACTTGAGCGTAGCAACTATCATCATCGTCTTCTGCATCTAGATCGCATCCGGAATAAGTTATCGTCGATCTATAAAGACTTGATTCAACTGTTACCAAATCCTCACAAGAATTGTTGTCTGTCACAGTAGCGGTTATATCTACACTTGTTGTTGTATTTTCAGTAAGTGTAATATCTGATGAGCCATTTACAATCACATTACTTACTACTGGTGCTACATTATTTACTGTGTAATCTACTGTTTGAGGATTTGATGCAGATGCTAACCCATGACTATCAAATACATGTCCATACACTGTATAGTTACCATCTTCTACTACCGATGGATAGTTGTAGGTACATGATGGGTTACTTGCTACTGATGTACTTGAACAATACTCAGTTCCATTACACCCTGAGCTTGTGGCTCCGCTGTTATCACAAACAAACATTTGCACTATATCACTCGTTCCATCTGTATCTGAGTCTGATGCTGTCGCTGTGAATACTACATCTCCTCCTGGATCGTCTGCTCCATCTACATTAAGTGCTGTAAAAGTTGGATCATGATTTACCTTAAATGGTGATTCTGAGCCATCCACTAATGTGCCTTGACTTGCACTTGAGCAGATTGAGCCTGTTACATCATCACAAACGAATGCATACCAGTCGTTAGATTCTGCTTCCGCACCTGTTGTTGTGTAACTACAACTAGCCTCGACTTCAGATCCTGAAGCTGCTGTTGTGGAACTTGAGACACAGTATTCCGTGGCATCACAGCTTGGTGCGTTACCTGTACCACCTTCCGCTGTTACTGCATTACTTGAACATATTATTAGAAAGTAATTATCTTCATTAGCATCTTCTGCTGTTGCCTTGAATGTTACTGATGTTCCTTCATCTGTTGGACTTGTTGAATCTGATGTTGGGTCTTCATATACATCTGTACCAGACTTAAATATTGGAGCTACATTGCTTACATTTACCGAAACATTGATCATACCAACACCTACTGATGGTTCATAAGTAATTACTAATTCAGGTCTGTATGCAGCAGTAGCATTATCAGATGAAGGAAACCATACTCTAGTCCATGCACCTTCATTGCTGCCACGAATATAAAACCCATAATTTGGATAAGTACCATCAACCCAATCGGTTACTATTGGCGTTATGTCTTTGGTCGTTTTTGTATAGTTTCTATAGGTAGTAAAGAGAAAAGAAGTAATTAGCGTACCATTATAAGATGGCTGAGTATTCCAGGTAACTGTATTTTCATCCCAATCAGATGTAACGCGATAGAAATAGCCGTAATTATCATAATTATCGTATTGATACTCCCAGATAGATAGATCTGCATCTAGAACATTACCGTTAATAGAACTGAGATCAAATTTTAACAATCCCCTATATGGGCCACCTGGATATGCTGATGGACTTCTTGTCCCAAGATAAGTCGTTGATTTAGTACCATAATTGGTAGTAGGGAAACTTTGATCTATTTGTGCATCAAGTCCTTCTGGACCAGGTTTAAGAATAGCTGTACATGTACCATTACCATTATCTGTATGAGATCCACATGAGCTAGCTTCAACAGGGGTGATAGGAATCCAAATGGAAACAACTAAAGTAAATAGCAATATTGCAGTAATTCGAGTTTTCATATAACCGATTGAGCTCCTGCTACAATATACTAAGTTTATTTTTTGATGCCAACAATATTAGTAGGAATTCTAAAGCCTGAACCTTGTATCTTCTAAGAAGCAACTTACTTCTCCTCTAATCTCTTCCATTTCTTCAGTAGTAAATCCAGGGTCTCTGAATGCTCTTATTTCATAATCTCCTCCTGCAAGATCATAAACCCATGCGATAAATAATCTATCTGGTTGATCAACAAACATAATGGTTATCTCTTTTCCACCACCAAGTGCATTATTATTTACATAATAAACCATGAATTCACTTTCATAGTAACTTCGATCAAAGTTATCTAACCCATCTACAATGCCTTCAATATTTATACCTTCTTCGGCAAGTGCGCCTATTCCTTCTGATGAGCCTGCTAGATAGTTATCCAAGCCATCTCTCACAGCAATAATAAACGGATCATTATATGCTTCAAGAAGTATATCCACATCCCTTGCTGTAAAACCAGCTTCTTCTAGAGTACAGTTACCAATCATTCCCTCCGACGCTTCAGCGTCAAGCTGTTCGATAACATCATTTTCCAACTCATCCACTGCTTGATCAATTCCTTCTTCGACTCTCGAACTAACATAAAATCCTAGTGCGCTGCAAAGTAAACACAATACAAATAATATAATCAGAATAACAATTATTATTTTCTTACTCTTGCTACCTTTGGCAGTATTAGACTCATTATTAATTGGCTGATTTGTTACTGACTGCTGCTGTTCAGCTGTTGAAGCATTTTCCATTTTCGAAAGTTATTACAAATTATTTTTTATACTAACTTACCATAAAGGTATTAGCAAATGTTCTGGTGTGTTCTGAGCAATCTGAGCGATGATATTATTAATTGGCCATTTATAATCTGGATGAATCGACTTGAACCGAGCTGGACAAACCGCTATAGTACTAGCCTGAACCTCAGGATGTGTCATAGATAATAAACTACCTGTAGCAGCTGATAGCACTCGCGCTGAATGAATGAGGTGAGCATCTGCATTGCTACCTGGTACTACTCTCATAATTCCAAGCTCCTCATCATATTCTACATTACCTGGAGTGAAGGCCATTTGGTCACGATTTATAAAGAATCTTTCAAAAGTAGTCACTACCTCATTACCACCTGACCCCATCAATCTAGCTATTACTCCATCATTATGTAGTGCAGAATTAGCTAATACAATCCTTGCATCTTCTGCAGTTTCAAATCCTGTATCTCTTATAGCCTTTACTGTTGGCGCAATAGCTTCGCTAGCTGTACCTATTCCAGTATCAACATAATCTGCATCAACTTTGTGACTTAGCTCCATCATGCCTGAATATGTTATTGAGTGAAAAGCATTAATTAAGTAGGCTAACTCCTCTAATCTAAACGCATCTGGAACCTGCATCAATTTCCCTTTGTGCACATACCAATTATTATCAAACATGGTTCTCCTACCAGCATCAGTTACTCTTCCTAGAAAATTAGCTATTTCTTGATCATATCTAACATAACTGTTAAGCCCACCCCAAAATCCTGGCTGAATATTTTGACTCGCTCCAAGATCTAATACACTTGATGCATACCCATAAAATACATCTTTGAAACTATGCTTAGTATGTGTGAAAAGTATAGAGAAAAACTCGCTAGGTCTTCCAGCTGCATATGCTTGGTTAGCTGTTATTGCTGAACTAATTAGACCAACTCTAGCCTCACTAAGCCTATTTACTAGACCTGCCGCTGCATTTTCTGGATTGTAATCAAATTCTGACATTTTTTGATAAATTCAATTCGTGGTGGGATTATACAGAAATTGAGTATATTTCTTCAAGCTATTAACTTGGACTCAAATTTCTGTTTAAATAATAGTAATGTAGTTTTTATTCTTAAGTAATGATTAATTCAAAATCCGCCCACACAATTCAGTCTTGGTTAAAGGCTATTATTTTTTGTGAACTATCACTTATAGTTGTTTATTTCTATTATAAGTTAACAGGAGAGGCTGTGGGTGGAACTAGAGATATAAGTCGAATTACTGCTGACGCAGGTACACTATTAATAGTACTTTCATTTGCTATGAGTGGATTCTCTTACTTTTTTAACTTCCTTGATAAGTACCTAGTATACAGAAAATACCTTGGATTGCTTGGGTTTTATTTAACACTAGTTCATGTATACTACGCATTAGTCTTTGCATTAGCACACCCAGATATGGCCTTAAGTACTGGATCAAGAGTATGGTCATTTATTGGCGCTATTTTTGCTCTCACATACTTCATCCAAATGACCCTTGTATCTAACAACTGGGCAATAAAAATAATTGGAGGCAAAGCTCAAAGAATCATTCTAAGATTTGGATATGTTGCTCTAGCTGCTACAGTAATTCATTTTTGGATTAGGAAGTTACCGCTTTGGGAAGACTTTATGGCAGGTGACTTTGGATCCATTCCACCTCTTAGTCTAGTTGTTTTCGTTTTTGCAATCTTAGCATTCTTACTCCGAATTGCCATGGAGGTAATGATAAGAGTGAAGTCGCAATCTAAGCCAGAAACTACTGAGTCAAAGTAATATTTAGGTATCTCAATTACTATCTCGGTTTCTTTATCTCTATTAGGGTTCGATTATTTTTCGCTTGAAGGATCTATATCGAATCATGATATAATCGCTTACTTTTTATTACTAAGTGTATTATGTCAGAATTTGATGATCTTTTTGAAACTGGTGGCGATATAGAAGACTTTATGGGGGCTATGCAATCACGTTGGGAAGCAAGACAAATGTTTGTTGATGGTTTTGTACATCATGTTTTCCCTTTTGTCCTTAACACTCCAAGACTACTAGAACAAGGATTATCAATTGCATTTGATCAACCTGATCAAAGCGCAGATAAACATATCTGGATGCAAACTGGTATACTGAAGCCTTTTGTACCTCCTGTTGGTGGTTTTGATCCATACTTAGTTATGCAATACGCAGGAAGAGTTGCTTCAAGTCAACCATGGGAATTTTATTTTGAAGAAATGTCTAACCAACGCCCTGATTCATATGCATTATTCTTACAAGCTGCTGCTCCATCTAACGAGCGTGTATGGGGTGAACCTGCTGGATCTATTACCCCTAATAAGCTTGCAACAGGAATAGCAAACGGAAATCTAAGATTCTATGGAAGTGAAATGCCTTGGTTAGTAGCCGCTGGAATATGGGGTACAGACATAGTTAACCAAGTCAGAGTTTTTAAACAAGAAGGACGCCAATGGGACATGGCGTGGGAAATCGCAGTTGGACTTGAGCAAGCAGGACTTGGTGGCGAAGAGAATGTACAAGCAAGACTTCAAACACTCTTTGCCCGTGAA
This sequence comes from Candidatus Dojkabacteria bacterium, assembly GCA_020429485.1. Classification (GTDB taxonomy): domain Bacteria; phylum Patescibacteriota; class Dojkabacteria; order B142; family OLB20; genus JAGQLK01. The sequence continues at coordinate 6,388 of JAGQLK010000037.1, forward strand.
GAAGGTGGCCATAGGTCATATGCAAAAGCAGTATTAGATCAACATGATGCTTTTACAGGTTCAATGTTTACTTGCCCTGCAGAGGGATATGTAAATAGAAGCTTTTTGTATTTGTCAGATAGAATTGGAACAGATCAATTCGTTGAAGCGACTACACTAAATAATAATATGGGATCACTAGTTATTCCAAGCTCATTTGACTTCTAGATAGAGAATTCTTCTAGATATATTTGTTGAGCTGGTATACCTAATTCCTTTAAGTCTTTTTTAAGAGAATCTAAAAAGCCAGGACTTGCACAAAGGAAGTAATTATAGTTTTCTAAATTATCTTTACCAACAACCTGCTCAATTACCTCTGCATTACATCTAGAATTAATAATGTTTCTTCCTGTAGTTTCTTCTTTACTAAGTACGTCATAATAATTATCTCCCAAGATATCAACTAGATCATTCCTATATATCGCATCTTCAAGTGTTCTATTGCAATTAATCAAGATAGTATCCTGACCATATTCTCTTATAAGCCTAATAAAAGGAGTTATCCCAATTCCTCCAGCAATAAGCACTTTAGGCTTCTCGTTCTGCCCTTCCTTAGTAAATGCACCATATGGACCTGCCAATCTAATAGTATCTCCAATTTCATAGTCCAATAACTTTTCTGTAAATTTCCCCTCTGACTTGATACCAAACTTTACCTCCTCTGTTTCTGGATCATAATCCATAACTGTGAATGGATGTGAAGCTGAAATCAAATCTGTTTTCATGTATGCATACTGCCCTATCTTTGGTTTCATACCAGCCTTAGTTGGTTTAAAAGTATAGATATTAATATTATCTCCAACTTCATCCCTTGCAACTAGCTTATACTCTTCAGCACCTAAACCAACTGCTCTAAGTACTCTGAACACAAAGATAAAGATAAATAAGTAGTACATAATATTCCATATCAATGCCAATGCGTCATTAGTCAATATGTTGCTTCCTATCGCTCTAGAGTGTAAGAAGACAAAAAGTAAAAGTGGAAATGTAAGATAATGAATGTATCTCCATGGTCTGTACTTTATTCTACCCCTAAGAAGTGCACTTGAAATCCATACAGCCCAGAAGGTGAAATAGGCTATTCTTCCCAAACTAACATATGTCTCAAAAGTACTAGAAAAGTCAGGTGTAACTATCCAAATATATTCTTGTAGGAACTTCATTCTTACCAAGAAAACATGCCCAAATACGAATATCACTCCGTACTTCCCCAATGCTTTATGTAATTTATTAGTATGAATTAAATTTTCTCCAAATAATCTTGCTAAAAATCTAACTCCCAATATGTACTGCCAATACAAAAACATTCCACCTAGTAACCCCATTAAGTTCGCAACAACAAACACAAAACTATCCCAGAAAAGTCCTCTATCTGTACTCCATAATGACCAGTCAATGTTCCTCAATAGCAGTAAAAAGGGAAGCATTGTAATAAGTACAAGTATTGCTGGGAGATTGTTTTTTAGTTTTTGCATTTTTATATAAGATTTGAAATTACCTTTATATAATATAAAAAAAAAGGGCTTTAAAAAAGCCCTTTTGAAATCGTAATACTAAAAGATTAGTCGAATTTCTTTGGTGGTCTTGCTTCATCCACCTTAACTTCTCTACCATCAAGTTCTTTTCCATTCAACTCTTCGATAGCTTTTGCAGCATCTTCTGCATTAACAAAAGTAACAAAGCCAAAACCCTTATGTCGGTTGTTCACTTTGTCATAAATAATTTCAGCTTTTTCTACTTCTCCAACTTGTGAGAAGAATTCTTTAAGCTGTTGATCGTCAACATTCCATGAGATGTTTCCGACGAATAACTTGTTATTCATTATGAAATAACTACTAAAAAATAAATAACAATCTTTTGTTAATAAACTCAAACGAACCTACTTCACAAAAAATCTATGATGATGATAGCATATTCAGCAAAAATAAAGAAGAGGTATTATTTTTAGAAGAGATATTAGTTTTGGTATGCAAAGAAATGTGATATCATTTCTCTATTAATCCGTTTGGCCCTATCGTCTAACGGTTAGGACGGCACCTTCTCAAGGTGCAGATCGGGGTTCGATTCCCCGTAGGGTCATAAATAGTATATGTAGTTTCATGTAAATTCCCTATGAATATAATTAGAGACCTAACAGAACCTAAATATAGAGCTAAAATATACTTTGTTGGATCATTTACATTACCT
>JAGQLK010000038.1 GCA_020429485.1 Candidatus Dojkabacteria bacterium
CACGAACTCGCAACTTTATCTCCTAACCTAATCGAGGCTCATATGACTTCATATGATGAATTACTTGAAGAAGGTATTATTGAGATATTTGAAGAGATCAATCCTATTACTGACTATACAGGAGAATCATGGGAGCTTCACTTCGGTGAGATAGAATGGGGCGAAGAATCAATGTCAATGAAACATGCACAGAAACTTGGCCTATCACACACTAAACCTCTTTATGTAAACACTAAACTAATCAATAAGAAAACAGGAGAAATTAAAAAGCAAAAGCTATTTGTTGCTGATATTCCTGTAATGAGCAACAGAGGTACTTTTGTTGTAAATGGTAACGAGAGAGTAGTTGTAATGCAGATTATCAGAGCAGAAGGTATTCTCTTTATCGAAACAAAAACATCAACACCACAAAAGCCGCAATTTGCGGTTAAATTAATGCCTTTAAGAGGTAGATGGTTTGATTTTGAAGTAAACAAATATGGAGTAATGTCAGTTAAACTTCTTGATAAAAGACCAAGAATTTTACTTACAACATTACTTAGAGCTTTAGGATATTCAAGTAACGAAGATATTAAAAAAGCATTGGATGTAAAGAGCTTACCAGAATTTGAAGAGGATTATTTAGCAAACACTTTCGAAAAAGATCCAACAACAAATACAGAAGAAGCGTTGTTAGAAATTTATAGAAAACTTAGACCTGAAGATTCTATTAATATAGAGAATGCTACAGAGTTCTTAGAAAATATGTTCTTCAGCAGAAGAAGATTTTATCTAGGTAAAATTGGTAGATACCAATTAAATAAGAAACTAGGAATCGAAGGTAAAATAACTAAGGAAGACTATCTTCTTAAGAAAGAAGATCTAGTTCATGTAGTTAAAGCACTTATCAAATTAAACAATGGACTTGTTGAAGTAGATGATATTGACTCACTAGCAAATAGAAGAATCAGAGGAGTAGGCGAATTGATTGGAGAAAGGTTAAGAATGGGTACATTAAGACTAGAAAAGAATACAAGAGATAGAATGAGTACTTATGGTCCAGAAGATCTTGTTACTCCATCTCTACTTGTAAACACAAAACCAGTATCTTCAGCAATTAATGAATTCTTCGGAAGTAGTGCTGTTTCAAGATACATGGATCAAGAGAATATCCTTTCAGAACTAGAGACCAAAAGAAGAATCACAGCTGGTGGTCCAAGAGGTCTTACAAAAGAAAGAGCAACTTTCTCAGTTCGTGACGTCCATAGTTCTCATTATTCAAAACTATGTCCAGTTACAACACCAGAAGGTCCATCAATTGGTATTGTTTCTCATTTAGCTATATACGCAAGAATTAATGAATTCGGTTTCATTGAGGCACCTTATTATAGAGTATTAAGTAATGTTAACTTGGAGGAAGTAGATGCCAAATTATTAGATGGTTTGGTAGTAAGAATGGATGCTAAGGATGAGGCAGGAAAAGTAGTATTTAAGAAAGGTGATAAATTAACGGCTGCTAAAGTTGAAGCTGCTGCTAAGAAAGGTCTAAAAGAGATTAAAGTAGAGCCAAAAGTAACAAATGAAGTTGTTTACTTAAGTTCAGATGAAGAACTTAAATACAGAATTGGTCCTGCTAGCATCAAAACAAATGAAGATGGAAGTATTAAAGATGATAGTTTATTCGTTAGATACAGTGGTACATATAATAAGATCCCTGTATCAGAATTAGACTTTATTGATATTAATCCTGGCCAGATTGCTGGATTAGGATTCTCTTTGGTACCATTCTCAATGAATGATGACCCTACTAGATCACTGATGGCGTCAAACATGCAACGTCAAGCAGTCCCTCTTGTTAAGCCAACAGCTCCTATTGTTGGAACAGGATATGAAAAGATTGTAGCTCAATCATCTGGTAGAGCGGTATTTGCTGAACAAGATGGAGAAGTAATCGAATCAGACGCAGGATTTGTAACAGTTCAATACGCAGACAAATCAAAAGAAACATTTGATATTGAAAAGTTTACTAAAACTAACCAAAATACAAGTTTCTCTCAGACTGCAGTAGCAAAACTTGGAGATAAGTTTAAGAAAGGCGATCTACTAGTAGATGGTCCTTCAATGGATAATGGAGAACTTGCCTTAGGACAACCACTAACAGCAGCGTTCATGGTATACGAAGGTTACAACTATGAAGATGGAATTGTTATCTCAGAGAAATTAGTTAAAGAAGACACACTAACATCTGTACACATTAAAGAATATACCCAAGACATTCGCGAAACAAAACTTGGAAATGAGCAGATTACTAGAGATATTCCAAATATTGGAGAATATGCACTAAGAAACTTAGACGATGAAGGTATCGTTAGAGTAGGTGCAAGTGTAGGATCACAAGATATTCTAGTTGGAATTATCGCTCCAAAAGGAGAAACAGAATTAACAGCTGAAGAAAGACTATTAAGAGCAATCTTCGGAGAATACGCAAGAGATGTAAGAGATAACTCACTTAGAATGCCTCATGGAGATAAAGGTATAGTAATTGGCGTTCAAGTACTAGATAAAGCTAAAGGAGATAAATTGAATCCAGGTGTACTAAAACAAGTTAAAGTCTGGGTTGCAAAGACATCTAAGATTTCAGTCGGAGACAAGCTAACAGGTATCCATGGAGATAAAGGTGTAATTTCAAAGATTCTTCCTGAAGAGGATATGCCTTATCTAGAAGATGGAACACCAATCGATATTATCCTATCACCTATGTTTGTAAAACGTATGAACTTAGGTCAGATTAGAGAACTTGAGACAGCAGCAATTGCTAAGTCTCTAGGAATTAGAGTAGCAGTTCCACCTTTCGCAGAATTAGACTTTGAAAAACTTGATGAGGTAGCTAAGAAGAAAGGTATTCAGCCGACAATCAGACAAAAATTATATGATGGTAGAACTGGTAAACCATTTGACCAAGAGGTCATGGTTGGACCAAGATACATCGTTAAATTGAACCATTTATCTTCTGATAAGATTCATGCAAGATCAACTGGATCTTACACATTGGTTACACAACAACCATTGGGAGGTAAAGCTCAATTTGGAGGACAAAGATTTGGAGAGATGGAAGTTTGGGCATTGGAAGCACACTCTGCTGTGCATAACTTGCAGGAACTTCTAACAATCAAATCAGACGATGTAATTGGTAGAGCAGCAGCATATAAATCAATTATTCAAGGTACACCTATTGAGGCACCAAATATTCCTGAATCATTCAAAGTATTCATGTCTGAACTTCGAGCATTAGGCTTGAACCCAGAACTGATCGAATTGGATGAAGATGATATTGATGAGGCTGAATTAGTAGAAGGTGTCATTGATGATGAAGTAAATCCGTCAGCTGAAATACAAGCTGAGTAAATTTAATTATTTAATTTAAAGTGTTAATAATTACAACTCATGATTAAAGATTTTAAAGCACTCAGATTATCTATTGCATCACCGCAGCAGATTTTGAGTTGGTCACATGGAGAGGTCCGAAAGGCCGAAACCATAAACTACAGAACTCATAGAGCTGAGGTTGATGGACTGATGGATGAAAAAATATTTGGTCCTACCAAAAACTTCGAATGTTACTGTGGTAAATACAAGAAAATCAGATATAAAGGAATTATCTGTGATAAGTGTGGAGTCGAAGTTACTCATAAAAGAGTTAGAAGAGAAAGAATTGGTCATATCAAACTTGCTTCACCAGTTACTCACGTATGGTTCTCATATGGTGTACCTAACAAGTTGGCTTTGATTCTTGGAGTACCTCAAAAGAAACTAGAAACAGTTATCTACTTCGCAAGATACTTAGTAACTGATGTTAATGACGAAGGTAAAGCTCAAGTTGTAGAAGACATTAAACTAGCAAAAGATACTGAACTACAAGCAATCAAGGATGAAATGGATCAGAAGCTTGATGAATTAAAAGTAGAATATAAAGAAAAGAAAGACAAAGCAAAGAAAGAAATAGATAAGAAAGAGAAACTTGATTTCGAAGTAGCGAAGTTAACTGAAAAAGAGAAGAAAGATGCAGCTACATTAAAGTCTGTATATTCTAAGAAAGAAGACACAACAAAGGATAGATTCAACAGAATTATTACATTGATTGAAGGGCTAAAGAAAAGCTCAACACTTTCTGAAGACGAATATGCAACAATCGCTGAATATAACGGTGACTTCATTGAAATTGGTATGGGTGCAGAAGCGATCAAGAAAGTATTAGCTGAAGTAAATCTTGAAGAAGTTATTACAGAGCTTAAGGAAGAGAAGGATAGTACTAAGTCAGTATTGAAGAGAAAGAAGATTGTACAGAGACTAAGAGTATTAGAAGGTATGAGACAGTCTAATATCGATCCTACATGGATAGTATTAGATATTTTACCTGTTATACCTCCAGACCTAAGACCTATTATCCAGCTTCCTGGTGGTAGATTTGCTACTTCTGATCTAAATGATCTATATAGAAGAGTAATCAACAGAAATAATAGACTTAAGAGACTTATCGAACTTGGTGCACCTGAAATCATTCTTAGAAATGAAAAGAGAATGTTACAGGAAGCAGTAGATGCATTGATTGATAATAGTCACAGACCAGGTAATGCTGTGCAAAATACAAGAGGACAAGCATACAAATCATTATCTGATATGTTAAGAGGTAAGCAAGGTAGATTCAGACAAAACCTTCTTGGTAAACGAGTAGACTACTCAGGTAGATCTGTTATTGTTCCAGGACCTGATCTACAAATTAACCAATGTGGTCTTCCTAAGACTATGGCTTTGGAATTATTCAGACCATTTGTTCTTAGAGAAATTATTGCTGATGGACTTGCACCAAACATTAAAAGTGCAAAGCATTTCTTTGAATCTAAGTCAGCTGAAGTATGGGATATATTAGAAAGGGTTATTGATAATAGACCTGTATTACTAAATCGTGCTCCTACACTTCATAAACAAGGTATTCAAGCATTCTTCCCTGTATTAACAGAAGGTAATGCGATCAGATTACATCCGATGGTATGTAAAGGATTCAATGCCGACTTTGATGGAGATCAAATGGCTGTTCATGTTCCTTTATCTAAGGGTGCTGTAAATGAAGCTATCAACAAGATGTTTGCTGTAAATAACTTGTTACTTATGGCAGACGGAAATCCAGTTGTAAACGTAGAAAAGGACATGGCATTAGGTGTATTCTACTTAACTGGAGAAGAGAGACCAGAAGATGAAATTAAAGTATTTGCAGATCCAGAAGCAGCAATTGCTAGATTCCACCAAGGTGTAATCTCAATTAGAGAACTGGTAAAAGTATATGTTAATGGTGAATTGCTTGAAACTACGGTTGGAAGACTTGTTTTCAATGACGCACTTCCAGAAGAATACGGATTTGTAAACAGGCAGTTAGGCAAAAAGGATGTGGCTAAAATCTCTGCGGACATACTTGAAAGATATGGTAGAGAGGAAGCTGTTCAATACCTAGATAGAATTGAAACATTTGGATTTAAATATGCAACTACTTCAGGTGTAACTGTAGGAATGGATGACTTCGTTATCTCACCTGAAAAAGATGAATTACTAAAGGAAGTAGAAGAGAAAGAAGATCAATTAACTGCTGATTACTACAGTGGTTTATTGACCGATGCAGAAAGAAAGAGATTATCAGAGCAGTTATGGATGGATCTTATTGAAAAAGTAGCTGAAAAAACATGGGATTACTATACAAAGAATCCAACAAATAACCTAGTAGTATTGAATGAATCTGGTGCTATTCCAGTACAAAACCCACTAAGGCAGATTTCTGGTATTAGAGGTTTGATTCTTGATCCACTAGGTAATATCGTAGAACTTCCTTTGAGATCGAACTATAAAGAAGGTTTATCTACTTTAGAGTATTTTGTAGCTGCTAGAGGTACTAGAAAAGGTCTTGCAGATACAGCTCTTAGAACAGCTGAATCAGGATATCTAACTAGAAGATTAGTAGATGTTGCTCAAGATGTAATTATTAAAGAAGAAGATTGTGGTACATCACATGGAGTAGTAGTTCATAGAGAATCTAATAGAAGAATGAGCTTCGCTGAAAGACTAACTGGTAGATTCTTAACACAAGACTTGATTGATGAAAAAACTGGTGAAGTAATTCTTAAGAGTGGTGAACTAATAACTGCAGAATTAGCAGAAAAAATCGAAGAAACTGAAATAAATGATGTCGAGGTTCGATCAGTATTAACTTGCGAAACTCATTATGGTGTTTGTGCAACATGTTATGGATATAACTTGGGTACAAGAAGAGTAGTAGAAAAAGGTATTGCAGTAGGTGTGATTGCAGCTCAATCAATGGGAGAAGCAGCAACTCAGCTTACACTAAATACTAAGCATTTGGCTGGTAGAGCTGGTACTGACATTACACAAGGTCTTCCTAGAGTTGAAGAGCTTTTCGAAGCTAGAACACCTAAAGCAAAAGCAATTCTTTCTGAAATAGAAGGTAAAGTATCACTTCAAAAAGATAGTGAAGGTAACATAATTGGAATTATGGTATCTAATAGGAAAGAACTAGAAAAGACTTTCAAATTAGAAGAAGGTGATAAAGCTAATGTAAAGAGATCTAAGAAAGTAAAGAAAGGTGATGTAATTATTACTAAGAAGGATGGTACAGAAATAAAAGCTGACTTTGAAGGTAATATTACATTAAGCGATGACTCTGTGACTTATGTCGTTGATAAAGATATCGAATTTGAAAGCAAGCTAGGTCCAAATGATATCCTTGCCGTAGAAGAAGGCGATATGGTTATCAAGGGAGCAAGCTTAACATTAGGTTCTAAAGATCCAAAAGAATTAATGGAATTCTCTAATCTTGATGAAGCACAAGCTTATCTAATTGATAATATCCAAGAAACATATGGAATTCAGGGTATTGCAATTGATGACAAACATGTGGAGGTAGTAGTGCGACAGATGTCTAGATTAGTAAGAGTAATTGATCCAGGTGATTCAGAATATCTACCAGGTGATTATATTGATCATCTATTTGCTAAGCAAATCAACGATGAATTGAAGCAAAATAATAAAAAAACTATCAAGTTTGAAAGAAACCTTCTAGGTATCACCAATGCTTCAATCAAGACTGATAGCTTCTTATCTGCAGCTTCATTCGAACAGCAGGTTAGAGTATTAAGTGATGCAGCCTTAGTTGGAAAGGTAGATTATTTGAGAGGATTGAAAGAAAATGTTATAATTGGCAGAACTGTTCCACTAGGAGAAGAAGTGCGGTAAGCTAGCTTACCCATTTTTATTAATTAGATAATTGTAAATTTAAATATTATTTTAATATGGCAAGAATATCGCAGTTAGTTCGCAAGGGAAGAACTAAGAAAAGAGGAACTGTAAAGTATAAAGGTCTTGAGTTTAATGAGACTACTAAATACAAACAATTACAGTTCAACTACAACAGTATAAAAAACAAGTTCACCAAAAGAACTAATCCTTTCAAAAGAGGAGTATGTCTTGCTGTTTTCACTAGAATTCCTAGAAAACCTAACTCAGCTCTACGTAAAGTAGCTAGGGTTAGACTTTCTAACAAACAGGAAATAACTGCATACATTCCTGGTGAAGGTCACAACTTACAAGAGCACTCTGTTGTTCTTATTCGTGGTGGTCGTGTTAAGGATTTACCAGGTGTTCGTTACCACATCGTTCGCGGTGTTTTAGATACACAAGGTGTTCAAAACCGTTTAAGAGGTCGCTCGAAATATGGAACTAAGCGCCCTAAGAAAACTACATAATATTTGATATTGGAGAATTGAGATGTCTCGTAGAAAAGGCAGTTATAAAAGAGAAGTGGTAGCAGATCCGGTGTACAATGACACCCTTATCACGAAGTTCGTAAACAAAGTGATGTACGATGGCAAAAAGAGTGTTGCTTTCGGTTTGGTGTACGGTGCTTTAGATGAGCTCAAAGGTAAAGTTGCTAACGAAGAACCCCTTTCTGTATTTAAAAAAGCTGTAGAAAATTGCAAACCACAATTAGAGGTACGCTCACGTCGAGTGGGTGGAGCTACATACCAAGTTCCTGTGGATGTACGTCCATCACGTAGAACGGCGCTCGCAATTAACTGGATTGTTGAAACAGCTCGTGATCGCGGTGAAAAAGACATGTCTTTAAGACTCGCTGGTGAGTTGCTAGACGCTTTCAATAATCGCGGTAATGCAATTAAAAAGAAAGAAGATGTTCATCGCATGGCCGATGCCAACAGAGCTTTCTCGCATTACAATTGGTAAGGCTTTTAGCCTAGTAATCTTGACTATATGAGTGTTGGTGATCCGCAGAAATTAGAAGACCTCGTTTACACTCGCAATATCGGCATCATGGCGCACATTGATGCCGGTAAGACCACGACCACAGAGCGCATTCTTTATTATTCTGGAAAAAGTCATAAGATCGGCGAAGTTCATGATGGTAACACTGTCATGGACTGGATGGAACAAGAGCAAGAGCGGGGCATTACCATTACGGCGGCGGCTACCACATGTGCTTGGAACAATTACCGAATAAATATCATTGATACGCCTGGACATGTGGACTTCACGATAGAGG
>JAGQLK010000039.1 GCA_020429485.1 Candidatus Dojkabacteria bacterium
ATAAGCTATCAGAGCTTATACCTCTTATGGTAGAATTCGCCCATATCATTTGGACATGTCAGAAGCGTATACACTACCAATTAATCAATTTGAGGGTATTCATCCCCTAGTAACTAATGTTTACTCAAGAACACCAGATACTTACTACCCACCACGAATTGTAAACGGAACTAATGATATCAATGCAACACCAGTTGGTTTTCCATTCTTGCACCCAAGTATTATGACTATGTATGGATATCTCCCAACAGCCAGCAGAGTACAACTAAATGATCAGCTTATTTTTCCTAGGTCTGCAGCATACATGCTTCCTCAAACATCTTTCAGAGAACATGAAGATGGATGTATCCTTTATGAACCCGGCTATCCTTTTACTCTAGATCTTGAATCACAATTAGAAGAATTTCAAGCTTCCAATCCAGTATCCGATTTACAGACAGACCAGAGATCTCTCGTAAGATATCGAGCACCTCTAGAACCGACTGGACTTTATAGATATGAGTCACTTACAGAAGCTGAAGAGAGATTGAATAGTAGAATATTGATCGCTCAGATGTATTTCCAACAGAAAGCTTCAAGAATGCCAGCTAGAAAACTACAAAGATATCTAGCTAGAAATGGGCCTAAGACGGATCTTGATCAATTAAATGATCTAGCTTGCGCAAGAATAGACTCAAGATTAAATGAAAGGCGAGAGGTACTCTGGGAAGCCATTAATTGGTTAGAACATGTGACGGGAGGTTATACATACCCAGCCTATTCACAAGTTGAGATGTTTCTAGGTAGCAACCAACTTGAATTGATGGATGCACAAGTTGAGGCTGCTTTTAGAGTAATTGAATATTTTGAAAATAGACACCCAGATATCCCTGTAGAAGATGCTGTGCGATTTTTATCTAGGAGACAATCTATCGCATTTAATTTCTTGGAGCCAAAAGAGCAGAGAGCCACAATTAGGCTACCACGTCTATTTCAACGACTTCTTGCAACCGTGACCGATGAGGAGCTACAGACACCTGGAGAGGTTGAACAAAACGTATATCAAGCACTTAAGAGAACTGCGTTGAGAGGAACACCGCCTGTTAGCCACGCCTATATGCAGAAAGTTCATGAAATTTGGACTCTAGAAGATATGACTTTACGTTCGGACACAAATGCTTCTGTGCTTAATCAATTATATTTCAGTATGCAGATGGCATTAGCCACAGATAATGTGTCAATACGTAGCGAAGTACAAAATATTATCAGGCAAACAAACCTAAAGGATCCATATTATATGTTTAGCTATCTATTACTTAAACTCTCACAGTATTCTGTAGCACTTAACTCAGCGAACCCAGAGCAAAGTGCTATCATCGCATCACAAATGCTTGAAGAATCGACTTTTCTAAGAGGCTGTAATGTCAGAGTCGATCAAGATGAAAGTACATTGTTTGATCAGTTTCAATCAGGAGCAATAGACAAGATGCTCTCAATAATTAATGACTTAGCATATCAGAATCTCTATCCAGAATTATTTCGATATTTTGAACAAGCACAAGGTGCAAGAGATAATTGCCTTCCATCAAATAGAAACTGTGTTCCCATAATCATTCATAATACATACGACCTAATAACAAGACTTAGTTTAGCTAGCCAAGGATTTCCGCTACCTAAACTCTATAGAAGTGTATATGGTGCCTTCATTGAAGATACTCCTGAAGTTAGAGCAAAATGTGATGCTATTGGTATTGATATTTCAGAAGCAGAGGGAGATATCATACACGATAAGATAACCCAAGTACAAGCTGACCTATATACTAGGCCAAATGACCCACTTTCTCATGAACTATTTGATGAAGAGAATTTTTTTGTGTGTTCCCACAAAAGTACATCAAAGCTTATGTTCAGATTTATCGAGGATCCTGTTGTAAATCAGAGACTATCAGATTTAGGTCTTGAATTCTCATCTTCAATGTCAACTGATAAAAAACTACTCGCATTAGAAGAGGCTTTAGCTCAATATCCAGATTGTTTCCCAATTATCTTAGAATATGTAACTACACGTCATGATACAAATAGAGCACGTATTTTCTTTGAGAATGAATTTATCCTAGATCGTGTTGTAACCGCTTGGTCAAGCTTATTGGCACCTGATCAACCAGTTAGATTAGTAAATGGGTACATTCGTGCAAGACACTACATTCATGATCAAGATATTCAAATAATTACCCAACCTATTCTAAGAGCTATAGCTCGAGGTGATTCTATTGCTGAGCTTCTGCATAGCATTTCTAAAGTTACTAATCAGGGGATTACAAGTAGAGCAATACATTTACATTTCGAAATAGATATTGAAAATATGTCAGATCCACTCAGATTAGAACTTCAGATAGGATTACGATCCGATACTAATGATAATGAATTTGCTGATGCAGTTTATTATGACCCTTCAATCGACCCTATGACTTTCCATCAAGGGTTTAATGAAAGTCCATTTATAGGGCAATAATGATATAATTATTCATCATGATAGTAGCGCAGTATTACAAATCCACCGCAGAAGAAATCCATAAGATCATTAGATCAAGAGAGCCATTTATTGTCTCGGGCATGTGTGAATCAGGCAAGAATCTCACTTATAGGCAAACTCAAGACTTACTTTTGAGTAGTAAAGTGGTCGCGAATATATTTCTGATCGATTTAGTTGGAATAAATCTTAGCAACGACCAGATAACGATAAAGCAGCTAGGTACAACCTCAAGCGAAAAGATTAACTCATATGAGTTAGATTCATACATTCATAATAATTACTCGTTAGTTGAGACAACTATACTAGTGAATTTGAGCGATAATGAATCCGAAGATGATTTGCCAATATTGAAACAACTAATAAACCTTCGATCAAGTCTTGGCACTAAGTTCTCATTTGGTTTATTCTCATATGTTAATCTCATTAATCAAATTAAAGATAACCCATCTTTGGACAACTTACTTTCACGTAAGCTCATAAAGCTAATGCCTCTTGACCTAAATAACAGCCTAACTATGATTGATCGAAATGAACAGCTTTTCTCACTAAGGCTTAGTGATTCACAAAAAAAGAATATACATAAACTCTCTGGGGGCAATCCTGGACTTATAAAAACATTAGTTCAACATATATTTGATGAGAAGAATAGAACTGATACATTTTTTGATGACCAACAGGTAATTTGGAGATTAAACCGTATTATTGAAGGTCTAAGCGAACAACAACTAGAAGTACTAAAACAAATTGCCAAAGGAAATAAAATCAAGAGTGATAACCAGGAGATTAGCTTTCTATTGAATTGGGGATTTCTAACAGCTGACAATAAAGATATCTTCTCGAAACTACTAGAGCACTTTCTGAAAAATACCAATAAACTAGCAAACCCCAATATAATACTAACCGCAACTGAGTTGAAAATTTATAACTTTTTCCAGGATAATCTTAACTCTCTAGTATCAAGAGAACAGCTAGCTGAAATAATCTGGGGGACATCCTTTATCGAATCATACTCCGATTATGCAATAGATAGACACATTTCTAACTTAAGAAAGAAAATCTCTTCCAATAACTTAACAATGAAGATAGAAACACAAAAGGCAAAGGGATTTCTTGCTTCTAGGTAAGAATACTCAGGACGAACTCAGGATTAACTCAAGCGCTTTAGCGGCAATCATATTAGAATCTGGCTAAATATATTTTAGTACTACTCAAATGAAGATTCTACTTATACACAAAGCAGATCCCCATACTTCAAATTTAATAAAACTATGGAGAAAAAAAAGAACTGGCTTAGGTGATTTTTATCAACTGTCTTTACTTGGAGAATTAGAAGAAAATATCGAGTTAATAACTAGCCAGATCGAACGTGCAAAGACAATCTATTCGATAGAAAAGATTATTATATTTTCAAAGACTCAATTACCAATAGGTGATTTAATCTCTGAAGTGGAATATATAACTAATTTTTGACATTTTCTGACTTCACAGCTGATATCATTGTAATAGCAGGCAGTTAACGATATCATGCGATGGGTATATAAATAAAAGAGAAATATAAAATGTACACAATCAAATTTAAGAATCTTAAGAAAAGAATTGAACTTGTTGATGAAAAATCAGCAGATCCCCGTAATGGAAAAATCTCAAAAGCTTCACCATTAGGCAGAGCAATAAATAGTACAAATGGAAAGGGGGATTTTAAAATCAATACTCCTATCGGAGAATTCGCATTTAGTTTAATTTAATATTTCAATCATTTGAGTTATGAGTCAGATTACTAAGAACACCAAAACTAAACCAGTTGCGAAGATGACCAAGCTGCCAAAAATCATCGATAATATCAAAAATAAAGTGAGAAAGGATAGCCATACTCGCAAAAAAAAGCAATTCAAATCTGTTATACGAAACAATAACCAGTAGGATAACAGCTAACAAACCTATCCAATTGTGTAACAATAATCCATTAAATTTTTTGTGATGAGTTGTTGCTAATATCATCGCTTGTTCAAAATCTAATTTCCTAATAGCTGATTTTATTTTTGCTGAGTATACCGATTGTGACATTGTTCTTATAAGGTAAACCAGTCCATCCAAATCAATAAGATATGTGAAAACAACAAAAGTTAATATTGTTTTCCAATCACTTCTTCCTATAAGTAAAAATGAAACTAGATAGCCAATACTTGCTACGATCAGATGTTGAGTATAATGCCTTAGTGGCTTATCATATCCAAAGTATTTATTATTATTAATTCTTTGTAAAAGCGACATTATTAGTATGGTACATCCTTTAATTTTAGTGCATACGCCACGACATTAGTTGTGAAATGCAAAATAATAAATACCACGAAAAGTATAAGATAATCTGTAAATGCTAGAGGAATATATACAGAAGAGAATAGAGAACCACCTATAATAAAATCTACTTGATCAAAAGGTATCCATGGACCACCTGGTTTAATTCCTATTCTTCTCTTGAAAAAGCTTTTAAATGCATCACCAAAAACAGCTCCAAACCCTAACAAACTACCCAGCACAACGCTTGAAATTCCCCCGTAGTCGATCTCTGATATGTCTCTAAGTTGCTCCCAATTCATATATAGATGCTTTTGTATTGCTACAACAGCTATCCCTGTTAAGATAGCCAAAACAAACCCTCTAATAGTTTTATGGTCACCTAATATTCTTTCACCTTTAAGCTTGAGATTAAAATCGATAGGGTAGGATAACTTCTTTAGACCAGGCACCTTCAATGCTAATACTGGAGCACTATTAGCTAAGCCGGCTGGCAGAAAGAAAAAGAAAAGAAACAGGATCTTATCCAATCCGATCTAAGTAATAATTTAAATATTTCTTTGCCTGATTAGTAGTCATATTAGTTATGAACAAGCCCTTCTTTATCAAGGTAGAATCAGTTTCCCAAAGCCACCTTGTATCAATAAATTTCGCACCTTGCTCAGAAACAATTATGTTATCAGTTTTAGTTAACCAGTCATATGCCTGAGCTACTACATATCTAGGCCTTGTATCAGGTAATAGTCCTTCCTCCATATTAAGTAGAAGAATTAGGAATGTTAACAGTGCCAATTGCTTCTCAACCATGATTGGCATCTGATTATTTGGAATATCATGCAAGAGCTTACCTTTTACAAATTCTTGAAATATATAGTAAGTAAACTTTTGTTCATTCTCTTTGGAGATGGATTTCCCATATAACAAGTATTCCTTAGGCAAAAAATTATAATATCTAACATCTTCGTCTAGTATTTCTTCAAAACGTTCAGAGACTTTAAATTTATAGTATTTTTCAACCTTTTCTTTATATTTTTCAAGGCTATCTCTTATCTTCTTTTGTCTTTCATTGATCTTATCTAGTCTTGGGTGATAATAATCTTCTGCTGTTCTGAAAAATCCAAAATATTCAATAAAGGTTAGATACAATTTATATTGTCTGGCAATTTCTTTCTTCTTGGGTAGAAAATACAGTTCAAATAAGTTGAGTAGTTTCTCCATTGGCATCGGTGGTATTTCAATTGTTGTATCTCCAAACAAATTTACTTCAATGTCCCATCTACCCTCTTTTACTACCCATGGATAGTCTTTGAACTTAAATACGCGAGTATTCATACCGTTACTCAAACGTTTTACTGGGTGGTTTTTGAAGATTCTATCTATAGGTGCGACAACAAGTTTAGATGCTTTGGGTTCATACGTTGCATACTCTCTTAATTTTTCTTCGATTATATCCATTTATAATTTAATTCAGTTGAAGCTAGTATATCATTACTTATGGCAAAATTTAAATACACATAGCACTGTTAAATGAATCAAAATTAACAAACGTCCAATCCTTAAAAATATACTATATTATCTTTCGTTTTAGGATAAGTATATGCTACTATCAAATCATGTTACCGAAAATTAAGAAATCACTACAACCTTACCTAGAAGTTATTTTTAAACCGATTTCATTTATCAGTCCTAACATACTGACTATTATTGGTATGGTATTTCCACTACTATTTCTTTACTTATTAGTAGAAGAAAATTATTTGTGGGCGACCATCTCATTATTTGGGGTGGGATTTGATGTAGCAGATGGAACAGTAGCAAGAATGACCAAAAGAGAATCTGCCTTTGGCGGTGTTCTTGATGCAACGCTCGATAGAGTCGCTGATGCAATAATTCTGAGTGCATTTGGTTTTGCAAATATAATTTCATGGGCATGGGTGATGGTAACAATAATTAGTTCCTATGTAATCAGTTACGTTAAGGGCAAGGCGGAAGCAGCAGCCGGAGAAAGTAATGTTGGTACTAACAAATTTTCTGTTGGATTTATGCAGCGCCCAACTAGATTTTTGTTTATTCTAGCAGTAAGTGCTAGTTTATTAATTAACACTGATAAGCTTCTATACGGATATAATCTCACTCAGGTAATCTTCTTTTTACTCTTGGTAGGCTCAGTCGTGACGGTAATCCAAAGATTCATGATTATCTATTCTGTTCTAACACCTACGCAAAAAGCTTAAGATCAGCAATATAGACATTATTCTCAGAAACAAATAGCGGATTTATATCTACTTCTCGTATATTATTATTCTTTGCAATAAGTTCATTCAATTTAAGCAAAAATTCAACAACACCTTTCTCGTTATATGACTTTCCTCTTGCACCACGTAAGATTTTACTAACCTTTGTTTCAGATATCATTTCTCTTATCTCATATTCATTCAAAGGAAACATTCTCAAGCTAACATCTTCATATACCTCAGCGTAAATTCCCCCAGCACCAAATATTAGAAAGTGGCCAAAACCCTTATTTTTAATATATTTACGCCCTTTGAGTTCTAATATTTGATCTTCATCTTTCTTGATGCCTATAATTAATTCTAATTTATCTTTGATAAAAGGCTGTACTTCATACTTTGCACCATTTAATTTAGCTTTGGCGGCAATTTTCTTGAGCTCTCTATACTGTTCATCTAATTCCTTCTTATCTTTTATATCTAATCTAACTGCCTTAAACTCTGTTTTGTGTATCAAGCCCGGATGCACCAATTTTAGTACAACGGGATAATTCATATTTCTTGCTCCTTGTTCCAAGACTTCTAGATCATCTGATACTACACTTGGAAGAAGTGGTAAGTCATGTTTGATAAATATGCTCTGCGCTAATTTCAAATCAACCATATGATTCCTCTTACTCCCTTTAAGGGCAGAGTTTACTATTGTTGGAAATTTATGCTGCCCCTCAGTAATCTTTTCAACGTTGCTTTTTCTCTTAGCCCATATCCATGTTAATCCTAGTGCCCGAGCAGCGTCATTTGGATAATCGAACTGGGGGATTTTCTCCTGTGCAAGAAGTGCTACTGCATCTTCAATACTTTCTCCTCCTACAAAAGACGTTACAACAGTCTTCTGATGAGCATCAGCAATTTCGTTGACATATCTTGCAGTCAATAGTGATTGAGTTACTTGTTGAGGCGTAAGAATTACTAAAATACCATCTACATTTTTGTCTTCCATTACTGTGTTAAGGACCTCTTTGTATCTATCTGCTAATGCATCACCCAATACATCAATTGGATTATGAATATTTGCTTCTTTAGGTAACTCGCTGGCAAGTTCTTTTTCTGTTGCCTTATCTAGTGTAGTGACATTTAAGCCATTACGTTCTAAATCGTCTACTGTCTGTATCCCCACACCTCCAGCATTAGTCACAACTGCTATATTATTTCCCCTTAGAGCAGGTTGCCACGATAGTAGTTTTGTGATATCAAACAATTCCTCAACTGTTTCTACTTGTAAACAGCCGGATTGTGTAAGTGCTGTTTTGACAATTTTACTATCTTGAGCAATAGAGCCTGTATGGGAAGAAATTGCTTTTTTAGCTTCAGAAGATGTTCCTGGCTTTAGCAAGATAATAGGCTTTTTAGCAGTTACCTGCTGAGCAAGCTTAAAGAATTTGTTACCGTCAACAAAGTCTTCTAGATACATCATTATTGCATCTA
>JAGQLK010000003.1 GCA_020429485.1 Candidatus Dojkabacteria bacterium
AGAAAACATCATTGTAGAACCAATGGTCAGAGATACAGCTGCGGCAATAGCTTATGCTATGTTGAGAATCTCAGAGAAATTTCCTGATGAGCCAGTTGTTATTAGATGGCAAAATAGTTTAATAAAAGATCCTGAAGCATTTATTGGCGCCCTAAACGAGGCTGATCAAGTATTTCAGAATAAAGAAGCAGATTTTGTATATTTAACAGTTCCTTCAAGATATCCAAACACTGCCGTGGGTTGGATTAAAATGGATGAAAAAGTTAGAGACTTAGATAATGCATTGGGATTATATGATTTTGGAGGATTCACCGAAAAGCCAAATGCTGACACAGCTCAAGAATATCATGATAGTGGACAATATGGGTGGAATCCTGGATGCTATATTACTACTCCACAATTCGTGCTTAACAGCTTCAAAGCAAAGGCACCTGAGTTCTATGAACCAATGATGCGAATTAAAGAGGCCTTCGGCAAGGAGAATGAATGGGATGTTATAACAGAAGAATTTGAAAAGATTGAAAAGATTTCAATTGATTATGCGCTATGGGAGAAGTTGGATCATGATGGTATAAAAGTAGTATTAGCCGATTACGGTTGGTTTTATGTATCAACATGGAAGGATCTAAAAATAGCTTTGCAAAAAGAGACACTTGATAACATAACTCAAGGAGAAGTTCTAACTCGAGACTCTAATAACAATATTATCTATAATTCTGATCCTGATTCATTTGTTACTACATTTGGTGTTAATGATCTAGCAATAATCAACACTCCAGATGGACTCTTAGTATGCAGTATGGAAAAGGCTGAAAAAATTAAAGAGTTACTTGCCCAAATCAAGGAAGAAGGCCACGAAGATTATCTATAAAAGAAGATTTGACGATTTGATATTCTACATAGTAAAAATGTAGTACACTGTATTTAATATTAATAACATATACTGTGGCTCAAAAAGCAATAAGTGAATATGTGGGCAAAAAACTTATTTTTCACCACATCAAGAAGTATTTACCCAACTTTGAAGATGAATACCAAGGTATTCAAATTAATGAGGAGACGCTCAAAACACTTAAGAAACTTCCTAAATTCCCAGAAGGCTATGTTGCTAAACCAGATCAATTGTTTGGTAAAAGAGGTAAAAATAAGCTAATATACGCGGATAAGAGCGGTAAGAAAGCAATTACATGGATAAAAGAAAATCTAAATGAAACAGCTGTTGTAAAAAGGAATGATAAGGATAAAGGTATAAAGGGAACCCTTACAGATTTTGTTATAGAACCTTTCATAGGTCATGAAGTTGAATTCTATGTAGCATTTAAGACGATTAGAGATAAGGATATTATTTATATTTCGACAGAGGGTGGTATCGAGATAGAAGAAAATTGGGATAAGGTAACAGAATTTAAAGTGCCATTCAAAATAGATCCTATTCCACTTCCACAATCACTCAAAAAGAATATGCTCGATATTCTTGGTGATGAAGCAGCAGTTGAATTTATTTCTGCTCTTTACCAAGTATTTAAAGAATTGAATTTTACATATATTGAGATTAATCCATTAACAGTTGTTGAAGGACATGTATATATTTTAGATCTTGTGGCTCGCTTAGACGATACTGCTTTGTACAAGAGATATGCAGATTGGACAGAGCCATTGGGAGTCAAAGAATTTCATTTCCCTACCCCATTTGGGAAAGAATTATCACTAGCAGAGAAAAAGATTAAAGAGCTTGATAATAATTCAGGAGCAGCGCTTAAGTTTTCATTACTTAATCCACAAGGACGAGTTTGGCTACTCGCATCTGGTGGAGGTGCAAGCATAATTCTTGCAGATACAGTTGGTGGCTTAGGACACGCAGCTGATTTAGCAAATTATAGTGATTTTAGTGGTAATCCAAATACAGATGAATCAGCTCAATTTGCCAGCATCATCATTCAAGAGATGCTAAAAAGTAGAGCTAAAAACAAAGTTCTGATTATTGCAGGAGGAATTGCTAATTTCACTGATGTCAAAGCTACTTACAGAGGCGTTGTCGATGCAATAGAACAACATGGAGATGCAATTAAGTCACAAGGAATCAAAATATTTGTAAGAAGAGGTGGACCAAACTATAAAGAAGGTCTAGCTTATGTAGAAGATAAAATTTCAGATCTTGAGATCCCTGTCGAAGTTCATGGACCTGAACTATATATGACAGAAATAATAGCTTTAGCTTTAACTGGTAACAAAGAAAAATAATGAGTTCAAACGTATTATTCACAGCTGCAACACAAGCAATAGTTTATAACCAACATGCGATTCCAATTCAAAAAATGTTGGATTATGATTGGTTAATCAATAGAGAAGCACCGAGTGTAGTTGCAATTGTAAACCCTAATCATGAAGGCTTTCATAGGTGTTTCTTTGGTCCGGATGCTATTACTATCCCCGTGTATAAAACTATCAAAATGGCTGCTACCAGACACCAAAAGGCGGATGTCTTTGTAAACTTCGCTTCTGAAAGATCAGCTTATGATGCTAGTGTTGAAGCATTCAAGACAGAGACTCTTAAAACACATATTATATTGGCAGAAGGCATGCCAGAAAACGAATCAAGAGAGCTTGTTAGATTAGCACGTAGAAACGATGGCTGGATACTTGGTCCATCATCAGTTGGTGCAATCAAGGCTGGTCAATTCATTGTTGGAAATGCTGGAGGGAAAATAGAAAATATAGTTGAGTCTAAACTGTACCGACCTGGAAGCGTGGGATTAGTAGCAAAGTCAGCTGGTATGTTTAATGAATTAAACTATCTGATTAGTGTATACGCAGATGGCATCTTCGAAGGTGCACATATTGGCGGAGATACTTACCCCGTTTCTTCTATGCTAGATAACTTATTGAGACTAGAATACGATCCAAATGTAAAGATGCTAGTTCTTTTAGGAGAGATTGGTGGAGAGGCTGAATACGCTGTTGTGGAAGCGCTAAAGAGTAAAAGAATCAAAAAGCCTTTAGTAGCATGGGTTAGCGGAACAGTTGCATCTCAATTTGAGGGAGAAGTACAATTTGGGCATGCTGGTGCAAGATCTGGTTCGAAGCATGTGTCAGCCGAAGCAAAAAACAAAGCTCTAGCAGATGCTGGTGCACATGTACCAGAGTCGTTTAATGATTTTGGATTATTAATCAATAAAGTATTTAAAGAATTTGTTGAAACAAACAAATCATATGAAAAACCAGATGATGAGAATTACAACATTCCTCCTCTAGATATGCGTGAAGCACTAAAGAGGAACCTTGTCAGAAAAGAAAGCTCTATTGTTTCTTCCATCTCAGATGATCGCGGTGAAGAACCAACATACAATGGAAAAGACATAACAGAATACATTGAGAAGCCATTAGGAAGCACAATAAATGCTCTATGGTTTAAGGGGGGTCTAAATATGATAGGCGAAGAATTTTTGGAACTATGCCTTAAAATCACAGCTGACCATGGTCCTGCAGTTGCTACAGCACATAATGCTATTGTTACATCTAGAGCAAATAGAGACATTGCAACAAGTACTGCAGCAGGAATATTAACCATTGGCGATAGACACGGAGGTGCGATTGATGGAGCTGCACGCTGGGCATTTGATTGTGTAAGCAATAGAGTTACTGCTAGATCTTTTGTACAGGAAATGAAGGAAAAGAAAGAATTAATTATGGGAATAGGACATAAAATCAAATCCGCTCAAAATCCAGATAAGAGAGTTGAAGTATTGAAGAAATTCGCAGAAACAAAAGGCATTGCTGGCTCGTACTTGAAATTTGCTTTAGAAGTTGAGCAAGAAACTCTAAAGAAGAAAAACAACCTTATTCTAAATGTAGATGGTGCTATTGGCGTTATTTTCTTAGATATATTAGCCAAAAGTGGCAAACGCCCTTACGAAATAGAAGAAATACTCAAGGTGGGTTCATTAAATGGTATTTTCATATTGGGTAGAACTATTGGTATGATCGGGCATGCTATTGATCAGAAGAGAATGAATGAAGGAATTTATAGACATCCTTGGGATGATATTCAATATATTAGCTAACTTTCATGAATAAAATTTTAGTAACAGGCGGTGCTGGATATATAGGCTCACATACTTGTCTCCAACTTCTTAAAGAAGGTTATGAGGTAATTATACTAGATAACCTTGAAAAGGGTCATCAGGAGACTCTAGATGCCTTAGGTAAAATCGGTTCATATGAATTTATTAATGTAGATCTTAGAAACTTAGATGAATTGCGGAAAGCTCTGGAGCCATATAGTTTTGATGCTGTAATACATTTTGCCGCATATCTAGAAGTTGGGTTTTCCACCAGAAATCCTGAACTGTTTTTCCAGAATAATGTTGTAGGAAGCCAAAACTTATTACAGGTATTAATAGAAAAAAATATTCTCAACTTCATCTTTTCATCATCAGCTGCGGTATATGGCACTCAAAAATCAGTACCAATTCCTGAAACTGCAAGTATGCAGCCGGACAGTCCTTATGGAGAGACAAAGTTGATCATAGAACAAATCATGCGTAATTATGCAGAATACAGAAGTATGAATGCAATTGCATTGAGATACTTTAACCCTGCAGGTGCAGTAGATGAATTACCAGGTGAACGACATATACCTGAAACACATGTAATTCCTCTACTATTCCACTCTTTTATCGATGATGATTTCACTTTCTCGGTATACGGAGATGATTACGAGACAGCTGATGGTTCAGCGATTCGGGACTTCATACATATCTCGGACCTAGCAGATGCTCATGTGAAGTCAGTTAAGTATTTACAGAACATGAGTGGATTTGAAGCATTTAATGTTGCAACTGGTAAAGGAACAAGCGTACTGGAATTAGTAAAGACTGCAGAAGAAGTAGTAGGTGAAAAACTAAATTATAATTTGGGGCCAAGACGTGCTGGTGATCCCAAAGAATTAGTTGCCGACCCAAGTAAAATCATGAAAGAAATGGGTTGGGATGCCAAGTACACTCTAAAAGACATGCTATCAAGTGCATGGGAATGGGAAAGACAAAGAGATTTAGCTGATTACTCTAAGTAACATGAAAATTGCAATTGACTTAACACCTGTAGAAAAGTCACCTGCAGGAATTGGACAATACACAATTAATCTAGTCTCTAAACTAATTGAAATAGATTCCACTAACGAATATTTCATTTATACAACTACACCTAGACTAATCAACAATTCAGAAAATATAGTCATAAAGAAACCCAAAGGTATTGCTTCTGGATTAAGATGGATAATGGAAGCAAGTAATGATATGAAGGGAAGGAAAATTGATTACCTTATATCCCCTTCTAATCACATTTTCACACGATTCTTCCCGAGAACAATACAGTTTATTCATGATCTTGCACCTATTAAATTTTCTGAATTCTTTCCTAGAACTGCATCTATAAAATACAAATATACTAGCAAGATAGCACTAAAAAGAGCTGCTCAAATTGTGACCATCTCAGATACAATCAAGCAAGAGCTTATTGAATACTATCCAAAGATAACGGCGGATAAAATAGCAGTAATCAGACCTGCACTTAATAAGTGGATTAATTCTGACCCAAGCAATGAGAAAGAAGTGCTCGAAAAATATGAACTCCCAGGTGAATATCTCATGACGCTTTCCACACTAGAGCCAAGAAAAAATATAGTTAATCTGATATTGGGTTTCGCAGAGTACAAGAAATCATCAGGATCTATTGCAAGATTAGTAGTTGTTGGTAAAAAAGGATGGTTCTTTTCTGAGATATTTGAAACGGTTAAAAACCTTGGCTTAGAAGAAGAGATTATGTTCTTGGGTTATGTACCAGATGAAGAGCTTTCTGCAATTTATAAAAATGCGAGAGGGTTTGCTTATTTAAGTTATTACGAAGGTTTTGGTATGCCGCCATTGGAAGCTTTATACTTTAATGTACCTACCTTATTATCCGATATACCTGTATTCAGGGAAAACTTCTCTGGATTGGTAGAATTTACTGAGTACGAAGATCCTGCTATGATTGCTAATGGAATAGAAAAAATACTATCGCAGAGAAACTTTGATGTAAGAGATTCTGTAGTAGAAAATTTTAATTGGACTAAATCAGCACAACAATTATTAGACATTATTAATGAACGAAGTTAAAGAAATCCTTAAACCAGAAAACCTTAAGAGGATTATTCGAAATCCTTTTGTAGCATTTGAATTTAGTATTGTAAGATATCTGTTAATTGGCTTTATGACTTTTTTCCTTGATTATGGAATGCTCAAAGGATTAATTATCTATTTTGATACAGATCCCGTAATTGCAAACATCATATCCACTTTCTTAGCTTTATTCTTTAACTTCACTCTATCAAACTTCTGGACATTCCAAGCTGGTACAGACAAAAAAGCAAAGAAGATAGGTAAATACCTATTCTTAGCTATTAACAACTACTTAATTTCAGTACTAGTTTTCTCAGTATTAGTGAAGTCCTTTTCTCTATCCGAAGATATCTCCAAGGTTCTTGTAACTGGCATGGTGGTCTCATGGAACTTTTTAATATACAAATATTGGGTATTCAAGAATGAATAAGCCACAATTCTCTTTACCAATTCGTAATTCAGTTACTAATTACCATACAAATCAGAAGGCAATTTTAACTAGCATTGATAGTAGTTTTGAGATAGTAGAAAGTCAGCTAGAAGATATAGTAAAAATCTGTAATCAAGATGGAGTTTATGACTGGCTTTTTAATGTCAACCTTGAAGGTAATGCATACACTTTAGAAAAAGCACAAAGCTTTGCAGATCACTGCCAAAAGTCATGGGATGAAATGTCTTCATTCAAATTCTGGTTATTAGAAGATAAGCGTGTGGTCGCTGCACTCGATATCAAGTCTGATAATCTAGAATCAGCAGAGGTAGGTTACTGGGCCGATGCAAACACTCCAGGATATATGACAAACGCACTTAATGAGCTCTGTAATATTGCATCAGCTGCAGGCTATAGGAGCTTATACACTCTTATCAGACCAGCGAATATAGCATCCCGAAATCTTGCTGAAAGAGCT
This sequence comes from Candidatus Dojkabacteria bacterium, assembly GCA_020429485.1. Lineage (GTDB taxonomy): Bacteria > Patescibacteriota > Dojkabacteria > B142 > OLB20 > JAGQLK01. The sequence goes on from JAGQLK010000003.1 coordinate 7,067, forward strand.
GGTTTTGATTATCAAGGGTATATTAAGGAGAATGACAAAAAGTACTGCAAATATACAAGGACACTAACTAGTTAGTACCAAGTCCTAATAAATACTTTTCACTGATAATTCCCCAAGATTCATTCTTAACTTTATCCACAATCGATTGGTATTCCTTATTGTATAAATCTTGATCTTCGAAAAGTTTAGTTACAGCCGAAGCGATTACTTCAGGTTGGTTATTTTCTATCCTATATCCAACATCTAAGTCCCTAAATATATGAGAATTAGTTATTACTACTGGTCTGAGCGCAGCAAATGATTTGCGCACTGCCCCACTTGCCCCTTCTTTAAGATCTGGGTAAGCAAACATTACAATATCAGCAATCTGGAGTAGCTTTATTACCTCTGCTGTATCTATAAAATCGGTAATTGCGATGACATTATCTTCCAAGTCATCATTCCTAATCGCCTGCTGCATCTGTTCATATGTTGCAGAAGAAGTGATGTTATCTGTATTCAACGCTGTTGCTGAAATAAGCAGGATATCTGGGTATTTGTCCTTAAGCAATGATACAGCCTTAATAGCTTCTACCATTCCTTTTTGGTTATGAATAAGTCCATGAATAGCAACTACATGTTGACTAGTAATACCCAATCTTTTTCTTAATCGATAACGATCTTCTTTATTAAATTCTAAAATACCAAATTTAAATAATTCTACATTTGTTAAACTCTTAGAGTTTAAGAATTCTTTATCAAAATCTGCATGAACATAAATCTTTTCGCATTTATTAAGAGCTTCGCTATTCGCAGCGAAATCAATATAGTCAACTTGGACCGCATGAGGAGTCAAATATACTTTTATGTTCTTGTTGGTTAACTCTGAAATTAAATTTGCCATGTCAGGCAAAGAGAAATATGCTGGATGATATTGGATGTGAACTATATCTGGTTGAAACTCACTGATAGCATTTTGAGTTTCTGCAAAAGTCTTTTCACCCATTTCCCATGTCCTTTTAACATTTTTATCATCTTCAAATACTCTCCCACTTGCATCAATGTTAGCCAGATACAATATGTCTGCAAAAGAACTCTCGATATTCGTATAGAAATTCTTAATATATTCTGCAATTCCATCTGTGCTATTTCTTGGCCCAAGAACAACTAGTTTTTTGTTCTTATACATTGCCAGCTTATTTATTTCATTTATGAATTGTAAAGTCTCATTAGCATTCTTTTCCCAGGTCAATTCGCTCACTCGCTTCTTAGCATTAGCTACCTTTGATTTAACAATGTCACTATCAGGGTTTTCTGCTAAGAATTTCATATGCTTTTTCAGGTCATCAATACTCGGCTCAGCTACTTTAGCCCCTGGAGTACCAAGTTGAGAATCACTATTAATCAACTGATAATCTAACAAGAAAGCATTTTCTGCATTACAAAAATCCATATGACCACTATAGCCAGTAGTTATCAAAGGCTTTTCCATTAGCATAGCTTCAGCCATTGGAATCCCAAATCCTTCTGCTCTACTAGGCAGTACCACAGCATCACATTGCGAATATAGAGAAATTATTTCTCCATCAGTCAAATCTGGATTATTGATTATCTCGACTTCAGGTGAATTCTCATTTCGTAAATTTGCTATTATTTCATCTACTTTTGAGTTGGGATTTGGAAATAGTTTGAGCACAAGTACTACATCATCATCTTTAGTGAATGTCTCAAAATAGCCTTTAATCAATACATCTACTCCTTTTCTATAATGTGCAGAACTTATATGAAGGAACTTATATTTTTTAGAAGTGTTTAGCTTATACAGCTCAGCTTTATTTGGTAAATCTTGATCAATTCCAAGATTAACTGTCCTTATTGGAATCTTCAACCCTGAATTTCTAAATACATGTCTAACATGATCACTGGTAACCATTACCCCATGCAAATTCTCATTCATTTCATCTATCCATCTTTTAGGCATAATGGTTTCCTCCCACGCCAAGTAAGCAATCTTATTATTACCTTTGAATTTAGCTAATTCATAAGGAGAATTTATACTCTTGGGGAAATTATTAAAGATATAAACATCTGGATTCTGATCAGAATCTTCTAGCCCTGTTAACCAAGGATATTTCTTGAGATCGTTATTGTTTGGTAACCTATCAGTAAATTCCTCACTCCGCCAAAATCTAACCTGATACTCATCTTGGTATTTATTGAGAGCCTCTCCTAAAGCCCGATTCACTCTTGCTAATGAATATTCAGTAGCATAAGGACCAATTATTTGAATCTGCTTTTTATCCATTCTGTTCTATTTTTTCTATTTTATCCCTAAGCATCTTATTCTCTTCTACTAAGTGCTCAAGAAGTAATTTAGTATTATTATTGAACTTTTGTTGACGCATAAAAGACTTTTCTACAACATTTCTAGTTATATTTGCCAACTTTGTGATAATAGTCCTCTTCACTTTCGATAACAGTCCTGATGATTGATGGGTAAAGTCTGAATATAGATCTTTTTGGATATCTTTACTCCTATCTAAAGCAGGTAGGATAAACTCGTTGATAAGCTGTTCTCTGTCCTCAATGCGAGACATGTTAGCTATTCCTTCTTCCTTAATCAATTCTCTAATTTTAACTAATAACTCTTCTGCTTTTTTATCCATTCTAAGTTGTTAATATAGCTGAAATATTAACATATTTCTGGATAATTATTAATTTTATAGATAATTATGATTATCCTCATATTTTTTATTCACAAATATGTATTATTCAACCAGAATTCATTATCAATCATTTACCTAACTATTTTTTGACCGGCCAAAAAATAGTCAAAAAAAGCCGCCATGGGGATTAGAGTCTAAGTAAGTATTCCATACACAAATTAGTACTACTAGACAGGCTAATCCCCCTGGAACCCCAGGGATATAACCTAGCTAATGCGTATATTTATTATGACAAAAGGAACTCTCCGGGGTTCGGGACAAACAGCTGCCTAATACCGCAATAAAAAGACAAGCCACATTATCAGGCTTTGTTTGTCCCGATGACTTTTTCTCCATTTTTGGTCACTCAAAAATGGAAACAAAAATTCACAACTAAATATAATCATAATTGTATTTACAATCCCACACTGATTTTTGTACACTACAGTATGCAAAAAGACAGCAATACAAAATACCCATTAGTATCGATCATAATCGTTACATGGAATAGCGAAAAAGATATTGAAGATTGTTTAGATAGTGTAGTAAACATTGATTACCCCAACTTCAATATTATAGTCGTTGATAATGCATCTTCTGATAACACAGTTTCACTTGTAAAAAAATACAAAAACGTCCAGTTACTAGCTGAAGCAGAAAACAATTACTTTACTGGAGGAAATAATATTGGTATTCAATATGCCTTAGATAATCATAATCCAGAAATGGTGATGATATTGAATCCTGATACAAAAGTAGAAGCTAATTTACTTAAAGTATTATCTGAAGTACTTCTACGTGATAAAAAAATAGGCGCTGTTGGACCTAAAATTAAGTTTTGGAATAACGAGAATGAGGGCAAGATAAACTCTGCTGGATTAGACTATGATGGTTTCATGAGAGCATATGACTGGGGTGTTTATGAAGAAGACAATGGTCAATTCGATCAAGAAAGAGAAGTATTTGGTGTTACTGGGACATGTATACTTATGAAAAGCGAAATGCTTAGCGAGATTGGTTTGCTTTGGGAAAAGTTAGAGATGTATCTCGATGAGCTTGAGCTATTTATCAGGGCAAATAATGCTGGCTGGAAGGCGATCTATACTCCAAAAACCACTGTTTATCATAAATATCAACAATCAACCAATCAAAATAAAATGCTTAAAGTCGAAGCAAAGAAAATGCGTAATTGGCTTTATATAGCTTTCAAACATTACTCTTTCAAGGGTAAACTTCTAATGATACTAAAATATATTAAATTTCAATTATTAAACAAATGACATTTACCAAATTAGCTATTGATGGCTTGGTCGTAATTGAGCCAAAAGTTTTCGGTGATTCAAGAGGATTCTTTATGGAAAGTTACAATAAGAAATTATTCCAAGAAAATGGAATAGATATTGATTTTGTACAAGATAACCATTCACGCTCGGCCAAAGACGTACTAAGAGGATTACATTTTCAACTTCCACCTTTTGCACAAGATAAGCTTGTCAGAGTTATCAAAGGAGAAGTGCTGGATGTAGCAGTAGATATTAGAAAAGATTCTCCTAGTTATGGAAAATGGGAAAGTGTCAAATTAAGTGAAGAAAATAAGAAAATGTTCCTTGTCCCTAAAGGCTTTGCACATGGTTTTCTAGTTCTAAGTGAAAGTGCAGATTTTGAGTATAAAGTATCAAATTACTACTCACCAGAACATGATCGCGGCCTTCGATGGAACGATACTGATATAAACGTTGAGTGGGGAATTTCTAATCCTCAACTCTCTGAAAAGGATGCGAACCAACCATTCTTTAAAGATCTAAAAGATACTTTTTAATGAATAAATATGAATAAGACAAAAATTTTCATCGTAGGCTCAAGTGGAATGCTAGGCACAGAGCTTAGCGGGATAATTGCAAAGAGTGATGAATTTGAATTATGTACATCAGACATAAGCGATGCTAATGGTATCGATATCACCGATGAGCAGTCAATTAGAAATCATATATCAGAAAATAATCCAGATGTAGTTATTAATTGTGCTGCATTTACCAATGTAGATGCATGCGAAGAAGAAGATGGATATGCTATAGCAGAAAAGGTCAATGGATTTGGGCCAGGATTACTAGCCAAAGTTTGTAAGGAACAAGATGTTGTACTAGTACATATATCAACAGAATCAGTATTTGGCGATAACAAGGTTGATGGTTATATGGAAGATTATCAGCCATATAACCCACTTAATGGCTACGGGAAAAGTAAGGTAGTTGGCGAAGAACAGGTTGCTGAAGTTATGGGTGGTATTGAAGGATCAGACTTTGATAATCAGAATCCTAAAATGTATATTGTAAGAACATCATGGCTATTTGGTCCCGGAGCGACAAACTTTCTTGCTAAGATAATTAAATACGCAAAAGAGAGAGACCATCTTGATGTTGTTACAGATGAAGATAGCTCACCTACTTACATTTTAGATCTAGCAGAAAGAATCCTTGAGTTAGTAAAGAATGACTATAAGGGTGGAATCTATCATATAACTGGTAATGGTCATTGCACCAGAAATGAATTCGCAAAGGAGATTCTGAAACATGCTGGAATTAGTACTCCTGTTAACGAAACAACCCATGAACAATTTGAACGCAAAACAAAGATCGCGAAAATTGGATTTCTAGTCAATACAAAATTGCCACCTATGAGAGACTGGCAACTAATGGTAGAAGACTTTATTAAGAACAGATTCCAAGAAGAATAATTCTCTTCTCAATTTCTGTGCTAAAATTTTCTGTAGGAATTAATTTTAGGAATAAATACTATGAAAAATGTTTTAATAACTGGTGGTGCTGGATTTATAGGATCAAATTTTGTTAGGTATTTCATAAAACATTACCCAGATAGTAACGTTGTTGTATATGACAAGATGACCTATGCAGGTAATGAAGAAAATCTAGCAGATGTAATGGGTAATGAGAACTTCAAATTAATCAAGGCTGACATTACTGAGCAAGAAGTATTTGAAACGGTGTTAGCAGAAAACAACATAGACACAATAGTACATTTTGCAGCAGAAACTCATGTAGATAGAAGTATTGAAGATCCAGAAATCTTTCTACAAAGCAATGTTGTAGGAACCTTTAGAATTCTAGAGGCAGTAAGAAAAAATCCAAATATAAGACTACATCATGTATCTACAGATGAAGTATTTGGATCATTACCTCTCGATCAGATGGAAGTGAAATTCAGTGAGACAACTTCTTATGATCCAAAGAGCCCCTACTCTGCTTCCAAAGCAGCATCAGATCATTTCGTGAGAGCATATGTAAATACATATGGAATCAAAGCAACAATTTCTAATTGTTCCAATAATTATGGTCCTTACTGCTATCCAGAGAAGCTAATTCCACTGGCAATTACTCGTGCACTTCATGACGAAGAAATCCCAATTTATGGAGAAGGTAATCAAATTAGAGATTGGATTCATGTTGATGACCATTGTTATGGTATAGATTTAATACTACAAAAAGGTAAAATCGGTGAGACTTACATCCTAGGTGGTCATGGAGAGAAAACAAATAAATGGATTGTATCAAAGATTCTAGAACTACTAGGAAAAGACGAAGGTCTCATGGTGCACGTTGGTGATCGTAAAGGGCACGATGAAAGATATGCAATGGATTTTTCTAAAGCGAAAGACGAACTAGGATTCGCTCCGCAAAAGCCAATTGAAGAAAGACTTAAGGAAACAGCTGAATGGTATAAGAATAACCAAGAGTGGTGGCAAGACTCTAAGAAGGTTGCAGACCAGATAGCTGAAAAGTATCTAGCTAACAGAATTTAAAAATCATTAACGCAAACTAGGTTGACGGATTTATCTACCAATTGCGTAGAATTTAAATCCTGCTTCTTCTGCTTTAGATCGATCCCATCTATTACGAGCATCGAATAAGTTCTTTTCTTTAACTATATCAACGTAGTCAGCAAAATCGATATCATTAAAATCTGGCCAATCAGTTGCCAAGATAGTAATTTCAGCGTTCTCGAGAGCATCATTCAGACCTTGTGCATAATATACTCTATCCTTGATGATTTTCTTGGCTTCATCCATCGCTTTAGGATCATAAACTTTGACTTGCATGCCCTCAACTAAAAGCGCTGTTACTAACTCAATAGCCGGAGACTGTCTCACATCACTTGTTCCAGGCTTGAAAGAAAGTCCTAGTACAGTAGCTGTTTTACCCTTTAGGTCATCACCTAGAGCCTCTTTGATATTTTTGATGGAATAATCTACCTGTCCAAAATTAACATCACGAGCTGCCTTCAACATTTTAAAATCAACTCCCACAGAATCCGCGAAATGGATTAGACCTTCTACATCCTTAGGGAAGCATCCGCCACCCCATCCAAGACCTGCATATAAAAATGATCTGCCTATTCTCTCATCCATCCCAATTCCCTCCATGACTTCATTTACATTGGCACCTACTTGATCACAAACTTGTGCTATATAATTTGCAAAAGAAATTTTTGATGCAAGAAATGCATTTGCAGTAACTTTTATCAATTCTGCACTTTCGAGTCCTAGTGATAATACACGTTCTTTAAATGGGACATCTTTGAATATTTTTGACTTCCTATACATAGAAGCAAATTGCACATAATCATCAAGATCCTCACTCTGGAGTAAGTCATTAATAGTCGAAAAAAGTTCTATTATCTTATCTTTTGCTTCGTCTGAATCACTACCAACTACAAATCTATCCATGTTTAGTGTATCCAACACAGCTGATCCTTGCGCAAGAAATTCAGGACAAGAAATAATATCCACTTTATAATCTGTCTTTGCGAATATCTTTTCAAGCTCTCTACCAGTACCTACTGGAACAGTACTCTTTTGCACAACAATCAGATCTCCTTGCAGGTTATCTTTGATTGAATTTGCTGCTTGAAAAATATACTTAAGATCTACACTTCCATCATCAGCTTGTGGAGTCCCGACACTTATAATAGCGACTTCACTATCTGGAATAGCTTCAGAATAATCTAAAGTTGGAATTAGGTTGCCTGAATCAATTCCCAACTTCACAAAGTTATCTAGTCCTGGTTCAAAGAAATATGATTTACCTGTTTTAATGGTATCTATCTTACTCTGATCAACATCAATACAATAGACCTTATGACCAGCTGCGGCTAGAAGTGCCCCAGTCGATAATCCAACATAACCTGTTCCAACTATTGATACTTTCATTATTCATATACTAACAACTAAAGTCTGAAGATTAGATTAACATAGAAACTAATATTCAAACAACTGATCAGACATATACCCTCTCCAATCTCGAAAATAATATGATACTTATTGCCTATGCCGTAGGAAAAGATCAATTGCAAAATCACTATCGACTACCTTATTCCGGGAAATCAAATCAATGAGCTCTTCTCCTTCACTCACTACAACCCTATCTGTCCCCCTAAGTCTATCAAGTGCTCTATTTGAACCTAGCTGCAACTCATATATTACTATGTCATTTGTAGTAAAACCTGTATTGTAACCTATTCTAAAATCATTCCCTGGTCCCATAGGATTTACCTCAAGACCACTGTAGTCAATTGTGTAATTCAATGCTCTCAGATCCAACTCTATTTGATAAAGCATTGGTACTACTCCTTCATACATTCTCCCGAACTGATAGGCTCTTGAATACGCTATTAGTGCTGGATATAATGGGTCGGGACACACAAAAAAGTTATATGTAGGCCGTGGATCTGACATAAAAGCCAAACTACGACTAGTGCATCCATGAAATACTGTTATGGGCTTCGAAACCAATTCTGCACATGCCAAGGTAAGCTCTTCTTCTGTAGCATATACGTGTTCATATGGTCTACTAACTACCTGTTGATAATATTGTTCAAAAGGAAGTCCTGGAAACTCTCCCATTCTATATCAATACAAATTTAAAACCATGGGGATTATACTACATATGTGTATCAGTCTGCAGTATCGTATCGTCCTAATACATCTCTTTATCAAGCAGATATCTCAAGAACACGTTATTTACCGATTCATATATAAATACACGTTTCTTCAAATATTGCCTAAATATTCTCGTATACTCTCTTTCTGGCAACTTATCTAATATTTGGTTGAGATCTGAGGCAACATTAATATCATCTTCTAGATAACTGACAAGTATCTTTGGTAGTTCTAAACTTGAACTATGTTCTGTTAACTTTTCACCACTTCTGGTTACTATACATGCCCAACAAATCATATGATACTTCCCTTCGTGTAATTCATAGCCAAACTCAACACCTACTCCAAGATCAGCTTCCCTGAATACCTCAAGTATGTTCTCTGCCCTATTGATTGCTCCTTGTTGAACTTTATCATTAGTTGGTTGATCTGGAACACCAGTAGTTACATCTGCGTTTAGAATTTCTGCATCAATATCTAACGCAAAAATTGCTTTCTTAATTGCATTGAGTTTATATCTAGAATCAGTAGCAACAGCTATTTTGAGCATAATTAAGACTTTGCTAAGAAGTATGTTATGATAGATAATTATAGCAAACACCTGCCTTCGCTATTTACTGCTTAATGCTATAATTTATTTCCTTAAATATTAAGTTAGAGCTATATGAAAGGTATTATTTTAGCTGGTGGATCTGCTACTAGTCTCTACCCAATTACACTTGGTGTAAGCAAACAACTTATGCCTATCTACGATAAACCAATGATTTACTACCCTCTATCAATATTGATGAAGGCTGGTATTCGAGAAATCCTTATTATTACTACACCAAAAGACCACGAACGATTTAAAGAATTACTGGGAGATGGTTCACAACTTGGCTGTCAATTTGAATATGTAATTCAAGAACAACCAAGAGGACTGGCTGATGCTTATATTGTTGGAGAAAAATTTGTCGGCAATGATGATGTATGTATGATTCTTGGTGACAATATCTTTTATGGAAGCCAGGTTGATGATCTACTCGAGGATGTTAAAAATAATGATATGACCGGTGCGATGATCTTTGCATACTGGGTTGCAGATCCAAAAAGATATGGGGTAGTTGAATTCGATGATAATCAGAAAGCTATTTCTATAGAAGAAAAGCCTGAAGTGCCAAAATCTAATTATGCACAAACAGGTATATATTTTAGTGATAGTGATGTTGTAGAAATTGCAAAGAATTTAGAACCAAGTCCTCGAGGCGAAATTGAGGTTACTCATGCAATGGCTGAATATTTATCAAGGGAGAAACTTAACGTTGGTTTACTTGATAGAGGTTCTGCTTGGTTCGATACAGGTACATTTGAGTCCATGAATAATGCTACACAGTTCATTCGAGTTATAGAAGAGAGACAAGGGTTAAAGATAGGATGCATTGAAGAAGAAGCTTACGTACAAGGATTCATTGATGATACACAACTAGCTAAATTAGCTGAGCCACTAGTAAAGAGTGGTTACGGAGAGTATTTACTTAATCTCTTAAAAGAACAATAATGAATATCCCAATCTCAAAACCGATTATTGAAGATGAAGAATTAAAAGCTGTTAATGATGTACTTACTTCTGGACTATTAGTTCAAGGAGAACATGTGGCTCAGTTGGAACAACAATTTAAGGAATTGTGCAAAGCTAAGCATGCATTAGCAGTTACAAACGGAACAACTGCTTTACACATCGCATTGATTGGTCTCGATCTTAAACCAGGAGATGAAGTAATTACTACTCCATTCTCCTTTGTTGCAACAGTGAACTCTATACTTCTAACAGGTGCAAAACCAGTGCTAGTAGATATCGAAGAAGATAGCTTTAATATCAATCCAGACTTGATCGAAGAAAAGATAACTGAAAATACAAAAGCTATCTTAGCTGTTAATCTCTATGGCCAGACTGCAAATTACACAAAGATCAACGAGATTGCTAAGAAATATAATCTTGTTGTAATTGAAGATGCAGCACAATCTATTGGAGCAGAACACAAAGGCACTCCATCAGGTTCCGCAGGCAATATGGCTTGTTTTTCTCTCTACGCCACAAAGAACGTAATGAGTGGTGAAGGTGGAATGGTAACTACAGATAGTGACGATGTTTACAACAGAATGCTACTATTTAGACAACATGGGATGGATGGTAAAAACAAATATGTTTACCACTCAATAGGTCACAACTACAGAATGACTAACATCCATGCAGCAATCGGGATTGAACAAATGAAAAAACTAGAGCGATTTACAAATAGAAGACGAGAGATTGCAGGACTCTATGATGAAGCATTTAAAGATTTATCAAAACTAAGTATTCCAGTAGCTAATGATGATAACTACCATGTTTACCATCAATACACACTCACAATAAATGATGATAAACAAACATTTATTGACTACCTAGACGAAAATGAGATTGGTTATGGTATTTTCTATCCTAAGCCTTTACATATGGTTTCCCATATAAGTAAAATAGGATATACAGAGGGTGACTTCCCTATTGCAGAAAAAGTAGCAGACATGGTTGTATCAATTCCTGTTCATCCTGCATTAACTCAATCTGAAGTAGACTATATAATTGAGAAAATAACTAACTATGATTAATAATTCCTTTTTTACTGACAAAACCATTTTAGTACCAGGAGGTACAGGAAGCATCGGCTCTGCTGTTGTGAATTACTTAATCAAAACAAAAGCTAAATCTATTATTGTTTTTAGCAGAGATGAGTACAAACAACATAAGCTTAAGTATCAATACCCGAAAGAAAAACGTATCAAATATGTGATTGGGGATATACGTGACTTTGATTCGATTAATGATATTGCGTCTGGAGTTGATATGATGTTCCACTGTGCTGCACTAAAGCACGTACCTATAGGAGAAGAGATGCCGGAAGAATTTATTAAGACAAATATTCTAGGTAGTATAAATGTAAAAAGGGCTGCAATCAAAAATAATATTCCACTTGTAGTATCTATAAGCTCTGATAAAGCTGTTTATCCAGCCAACCTGATGGGTTTAACAAAAGCTGTACAAGAAAAAGTAATGACAACTCATGATGTCTTAGGACGTGGTACAAAAAATAAATTCATCAATGTTAGATTTGGAAATGTTATAGGAACTCATGGAAGCTTATTTCCAATTCTTCATCAACAAATATCAAAGGATATTCCTCTAACATTAACAGACCCGAGAATGAACCGATTCTTCATGTCTCCAGAAGAAGCTGTTGAATTAATTCTTTGGAGTGCACAGAATGCAAAGAATGGTGATACAGTAGTCCGTAAAATGAGATCTGTATTTATCAAGGACCTTATGGAGGTAATGATTAAGATGCTTGGTAAACCTAAGTCATATCCAATCGAAGAAGTTGGTATCAGAGTTGGTGAAAAATTTGATGAAGAACTTATTACTGATACGGAGATTTATAGACTCAGGGAAAAAGATGATTACTATATGGTTGGCCCATACTCTAACCAGAGTCTAGAGGTAAATACCATGCCAAGCCCAAAGAAGAAATATGATCTAAAAGAGTTTTCTTCAAGTCATGAAAAAAACCTTATGAAACCAAAAGAGATAGAAAAAATAGTAAAATACTATTTAGATAAACATTTAGATAATCAAACGAACTGGATATGATCAAGACAAGTAAGTTAAGAGTCTACTCTGATGATCGAGGCTCATTGGCAGAGAATACTCTGCAAGAAGTCATGGCTAATTCTGAACATTTCTTTATCTCAAAGTCTATTCCAAATATAGTAAGAGGCAATCATTATCACAAGAGGAAAGAAGAATGGTTTTATATTATTAAGGGTAAAGCTGAAATTGCAGTAGAAGATATCGATACCAAAGAAAGAGAATCAATAACAGTAAGCGCAGATGATAATATTCTAGTGAAGATGGAACCTCTAAAAGCACATGCTATAAAAAGCATCGGTGACGAAGAAATGATCCTTTTAGCACTGATCAACGAGGTCTTTGATCAAGAAGATCCAGATACATACGAATATAAAGTTTTATAATGAATAAGATACACCCTACCGCCGATATTTCTGAATCAGCTACTATTGGAGAAGGAACCTATATTT
>JAGQLK010000040.1 GCA_020429485.1 Candidatus Dojkabacteria bacterium
AATGGAATCTTGAATCGTTCTGAATATTCTCTTAGCTTGTTATTTACCTTGATCTGTTCATTTAAGAAACGAAGGGTTTCTTCGTCGTATGTTTTAATATCTTTCTCTGAAAGTGAGTCTGAATGCTTAAAGCCATTTCTTTGAAGCTCTAAATAGAAATTCTCTTTGAATGTATGATGTAAAAACTTTAGCCACTTTAAGGCTTGCTCTTCTTCATTTCTAACAATATGTCTAGATATTGGTCCAGCCAAGCAAGCTGATGTACATATGATGCCTTCTGAATATTTTTTTAAAGTTTCTGCATCTGCTCTAGGTCTGTAGTACATACCTTCCAACTGACCTGTGCTGACTATTTTTACTAGATTCTTATATCCGACTAGATCTTTTGCTAGTAGAACAAGATGATAATAATTGATACCGTCTACGGGTTCTCTAAGTGTTCTTTCTTTAGGAGCTAAATAGATTTCACAGCCTATGATTGGCTTGATATGAAAGTCATGTGACATCTTCCAGAATTCACCAGCACCATATAGTACTCCATGGTCAGTAATTGCTACTGAATCCATTTTGTATTCCTGGACTTTGTTAAAAAGATCCTCAATTCGATTTAGACCATCCAAAAGTGAATAGTCAGTATGAACATGTAAATGTGTAAAATCTTTCGCCATAGATATTTATTGAGAGAGCTAACTCTATATCAATATTACTGAATTTTTCACTAAATGTGTGAACTAGGCGGTAACTTTTCGGTTAGTTACTGTTATCTCTGATTTCGTGCAGTTTTGAAATACAACTCTTCTGGCCAATCAATTATCTGTACGGCAGTTGATTGCTCAGGTTGCAATTCAGCTACGGCATCTAAGAAGTCTGCAGTAAGTTGAAGCTCAAGAGCATCAGTAAGGTCTAGTGTTAAGAGAAAATTATTAACTGGTGCGTAGTACTTTACCTGAGATAAATCATGTCTTTCGAAGTTAGGTAGAACATATGGATTTGCACATCTGCTATTACTTTGCATTACAGGTAGCATAATTGTTCCGCTGTCCTTATATGCATATTGTTGCAAAAGGTAAGTTAGATCTTCAATTCGGTAACCTTCGTTCACATCTCCTCTAGTATCTATCGGCATGAAATTTAGGAAAAGCCCTCCATGTGCTTGGTGCATTCTGTAAGGCATTACCCTTGAACGCCATATACCATTACGACAAGCTGCTACGATATGACCATAGTTCAATCGATTCACTACCTGCGGAATTAAAATACTCCAGTCTTCTTCAAGTAGTACAAGTTGGCTGACAGTAACTTGTTCTAGTCCCTGACTATCTACTCCCATCTGGGTAAGTAAATCATGCTTATATCTGATATCTAGCTGTTCTGACATTGATCCAATAAATTTCGAGGATTATATAATCAATAATGATGCAAATGCAACTACTCTGTGGGGTAATTTTGTTGGGCGAAGTTCACTAGCCCCCAAATTTGGTCACAGTAAGGTGCGTAAACAGGTCCGCTCTCAGTTTGATATGTATAAGTACATGCCCCGTGATACCTTGCACCAACGGTATCTAAAACACCTCGATTAATGGTACCATCAGCATTATGCCAACCTGACTCGCTTAGAAGGCTTCCTCCACCATGACCTCTTGCAGCAATGACTGCCGCGTTAATAGCAGCGAGGCAAGTACTATCACCAACGATTGCTCTACTAACTACAGGTTGTAGTTGAGGCGATATTAGTTGTCCACCAGAAACTGAAACATCATTTTCTGTTCTGCCTGTACGATCGTTTATGCCAAGTGATTGAGTACATGAAGCGAACATTTCCGCTGTATCGAAATTGATATCATTGTACATTGTCCCCTGAACCAGGCTTTCGGCTAAGCCTGTTGAGAATTGAGCAACTCCTCTTATTTGACCTGCTAATCTATTGGCATCCTGAGCCATAGCAGTTTGATTAGGATCTCCAGTACAACTGTCCCCATATATATTTACAGAGCCAAATGTAGTAGCTGATCCTAATGTTGCAACTGTTCCGGACCTATATCTATGATACTCAGCATGGCTTGGTGCACATCGACCAGTTGTTTCGTTTTGTAATAGTGCCCACGTCACTTCCCAAGGCACTGTGTAACCGTATGTAGAGTTTAAATGTGCTGATACTCTTTGTGCTAGTGACATAATACCCTGGAGATTATCTTGGCTTGTATATTCAGCATTATTTGCAGGAATTGTTGATGGAGGGGGTATAGGTGTAGCAACCATCGGCGCATTTAATGTTGAGTCAGCTATTATTTGAGTATTTCTATTGAATGAAATATCTGACATAACATCAGCAGGTGTAAGATTCATAGTAGTCAGCAATTGGTACGCCATAATAACTGCGATGATTACACCTGCAATCGCCATCATTGTTGTTGCCATTCTAGTTAGCTCTCTTGTCTGATGTACTTCTGCCCCATTATCAACTTGATATCTATGCATTTGAAGCTGCTGTGCTTGAAAAGGCACGTCATGATGCACGAGTTGCGGAGTACTATCTAAGTATTCGTAGGTAAGCGAGTAAATTCGGCCAGCTTTTGTATAAGAAATATCAGTATACATTGCCCTGCCTTGCCAGTCATGTACTACGTATCTTCCTGTTTCTTCATCAAGAAATAGATCACTTTCCCATTCTAAATCTCCGTCATTGAAATTAACTTGAATTGGGTGATCCATGTGATCTAAGATAAGTGGAAACTCTTCGTCTTCTTCACCATCTTGATATAATTCGTCATTTGTTGATACGAAGCTACCACCAAGTGGATCATCAATTCTAAATTGATCCATTCTAGGATCATAATGTATCGGTGTAGGCCCTTCTTCGAATTCAACTACAAAAGAATTCTGTCCAGGTGCAAACATTACATATCTTTGAATATTGTCTCTATCTAGTATGAAGTATAGTCCACCATTGCTATTAGCAACTAGGCTTAGTCCTGGTTCGTGATGCATCCCAAGAGACTGCTCATCTGCAGGCAAAATTACACCGTTAAGATAATTACCTCTTCCTTGCTCAATTTGTATACGATCCCCCTCGTAGATTGACATACGCACAAAAAATACCGCAAATTATACCATATTTAACGAATATATATCACTTGGTGTTAGTATTTCTATATTTGTATGATATAATCTCTGCACTATGTCAGGAGAGCTATTACAATACTATTTACAACCAACATCAACCTGGGCCGAGACGCTTGACGCCATTGCGCCTACAGCTCAACAAGCTCAAGATTGGTATGGTCGACCAGGTAACGAACGAGCGGTTAGAGAAGAATCAGCGGCTCTATTAGATCAAGACTATGGATATGCAGATCGAGCATTATTTTGGCTAAATTTAGCTAACTCTGCTATATCGAAAAATGCATTAGTATATCAGCCATACGGTGGAAGAACAGAGAGACATGTGCTTAAAGGTTATAGAGACAGAATTGCAGATGATTTATGGCCAAAACTAACACATGCTCAACAAGAGGCTATTAATATGTCTAGTAGTTTAAACTTTATCCCACAAACTTTGCTTAATGTTAGAGCGTCAATTGCACTTGAAAATGCTTTAGGGTTAGCACCGGAAGTTTCTCAAATGATGCAAGGAGCTATGAATGCATTCCTTGATGTCTATGGTCGTCCTCAATCAATGAAGCTTAAAGATTGGGATCTTTTTAGACAAGCAACTGATGAATTAGCCTATGGTGGCTCTGTGGCTGATATTTATCGAATATTCTATTTGGATGACACAGCTTCAGCAAAAAAGAGTACTACTATTGCATCATTCTTACCATTTGAGGCTAGATTTGTTACTATACCTTTTCTCACAAGTCGAATAGACATGGCTGCTAATACTTATGATTTAACTGTATTTGATAGGGAATTACTAGTCGGTAATGTGCTAAATTCACCTCAAGAATTAATGGCTCACAATATTGCTGTAAACGCTGGAATTCCTGTTAATATTGAAAGTACTCCAACCCACTTAGGAGTATTACACAACGGTACTCCATACGCATACTAAATTCTTATTGAGGAAATTATACTTCGCTTGCCCACTTCTGCATGTTTGCAGAGTGATATTGCCAGTTATTCATACCATATGCTTGTGCTAATCCAGCAAAGTTCCAACCGTAAGGAGCGGCATATTGTCTAGCAACTTTTGGAACTAGATCCTGGAATGCAGAATAATATGAAGAGTAATGAACGCCATTAAGGTATCCAAAGCAGTTGTTCCAGAATGAAGCATTACAGAACCCTGATTCTACACCCATAATAGCGAGAATAACTCTATAGTCTGCCCCATTTGCTTGAGCTCCATCAACAATTAATGCTGCAATTTCATAATTAGCTACTACAGAACCTTTACGGGTTAGAAAAGCTAGAACTCTTTGAATATCAGCTTCTCTCTGTTGCTGTCGCAGCTCTTCTTCGATCTGCTTTTGAATCTCTGCTTCTAATGTTTCTGCAGCTGCACTTGCTGTAGCATAATCTGGTGCAGGTACGTCTAAACCTGGATCATCAGAGGTAATCATTGTTATATCAACAGCTTTATTGTTTGATACAGCAAATGATGGATCTGCAAAATTAGAAATGATTGTAACTGAAATCAGGGTAATAAGAGTAGCAAATATTACACCTATCCTTAAGATGAGGTGAGGATCGCTCCTTAATATTTTTTTTGTGGTTTTAATATGTTTTTTCAAACAATTGGTCAGTGAAACTGACCTATAGATTATCTTAAGCTAGTTAAAAAATCAAAGAGAAAATTTAACTAGTCAGATGCATAATTATACCATATTTTAGCTTAAAATACAGTATTCTAAGTTAGCAATAGGCCTCTCAATATTGATGCTGAGAGGCCTTATTGAGTTAATATTGGTTGATTTTAAAAATCTAATCCTCCTGTAAATCTTTTGTTCGGTTTAGTATTCTCTCTTAGTGAACTAAGTCTCCTATACATATGTTCAGGAATACTTCTTTCATAATCTAGCTCTCCAGTTTCTGGATCTGCTTGAACTCTATAGATCAAATTATTATCATCAAAAGGTTGATAATTATGTCCTCTTTTATCTATTGCGAGTCCAGGTACATATACTTCAACACATGGTACAACGAACACTCCTCTCTTGCTTTCTTCTCTTAACCTAGCGCCTCCATTTGTATCAGCATATGCTAAACCGTCTAAAAACTCACCTGTCATATTTAGTAATTTAGTATTATCAACAATTTGACCTACTATCATTCTTCGAGCAAATCTAACTAATCGATTCGGTTCCCACCAACTATATAAATATGCAGTTACAACAGGCCCCGTTCCAGATACCATATAATGTCCCAATGCTTGATTATATGGCGAAGTAGTTCTAGAGTAGACATCTTTGTGAATGTAGCTATATTGTGTCCCTGTATGTGCCGCATGCGATAGTTTCTCTACTTCGAAAATTTCTTCTTGATATGCAGTTATTCCACCGGGAAGATGTTCAATTGTTCCTGAGGTTCCCATTGCAACATCAATGGTTAAGTCCCATGTGTGTACAAAAGGCCTGAGCCGCATGTCATTTCCCAGATAATATGGTAATTTAATACTATCGGGCATAGATCGGCTTAATCCATCATCTTCACCTTTGTTACCACCTATGTTAAAAAATTCTTCTGGTAAACCCATTCCCATTTGAAATACTATAATATATAGATATGATATATTATACCATATTATAGGATATATAGGCTATTTGCTTGGGTTTAAAATATAGCCAAAATATCATATACTATTAGATAAAATTTTTAAAAATTTAGCATGGCAAAAGTAAAAACAGCAGTTATAACAGCGGCAGGGTTTGGAACTCGCTTTTTACCAATTGTGAAAAGTATTCCTAAAGAGATGCTGCCTATTGTGGATAAGCCTATTCTACAGTACGTAGTAGAAGAATGTATTGAAGCAGAAATTGAAAATATTATTGTAGTAGTAAGGGAAGGCAATGATGTGATTGAGAACTATTTTACAACTGAATTAAAAGCAGCTGAAGAATTATTGGAATCTGTAGGTAAAGGTGATAGATATGAACCAGTGAGGCAGCTTTTAAGTATAAATGGCCTAAAATTTGTTAACCAAAGAGAAGATTTACCATATGGTAATGGTACACCTATTATTTCTGCTAAGCATCTAATTCCAGAAAACGAACCTTTTGCAGTCTTATTTGCCGATGATTTGGTTCTAGCAAGAGAAAAAGGTGCTTTGAGACAAATAATAGAAACCTTCGAAGAACATGATCCGATTGGTATTGTTGGTGTGCAGAAGACGCCAAAAGACGAACTATATCGTTACGGGATTGTTGAACCGTCTGAAGTATATGATGAGAAGTCAGGCGTACTCGATATGATTATCGAAAAGCCAGAACCTGGAGAAGAACCATCTGATTTAGCGGTATTTGGTAGATATGTGGTTTCATATGATGTGTTTAATTATCTAAAAGAAGATGCAACAGGAAAAGATAATGAATTGTGGCTGACAGATGCCAATGACAAGCTCTCTAGGGATGGTAAATTTATGTATAAGGTTGTTGATGGCAA
This sequence comes from Candidatus Dojkabacteria bacterium, assembly GCA_020429485.1. Classification (GTDB taxonomy): domain Bacteria; phylum Patescibacteriota; class Dojkabacteria; order B142; family OLB20; genus JAGQLK01. The sequence continues at coordinate 6,601 of JAGQLK010000040.1, forward strand.
ATGGATGACTACAGGTGATCCAGCAAGATATTTTGAAGCTCAAGTGAATTACTTTTTGGCTGATCCTAGATATAAAGATGGTGCAAATGATTTTTTACAGAAACTTAGTCAATAAGCCGTTCTAACTCATCTACGATTAACATAGAAGCATCCATTTTTATTAATTTGGATGCTTTTTCTTTGCATTCGTTAAGGGGAACTTTATTAAAGCCTTGATTATTATTTAGAGCATCAAGACCAAGATTAATAGCATCAAATAATTCTTGAGGCTGCATTTCATCGTATTGTTCGAGTACAAATCCAAGTCCAGTGTCTGCAACTAAGTTAGCATTAAGCAATTGCTCATTTTGTGAAGCCCATGGGATAGGAATGAGAACTGATAATTTCCCAGTAGCTAATATTTCGGTAACAGTATTGGCACCTGATCTTGAGACTAATAGATCTGCTTTTGCGAATATTTCTCCGATTTCATTTCCAAAAATATTATCCCATACTAAGTATCTTTCAGAGAGTTCTTTTGGAAGTGATTTTTTTAGCGCAAGTGATTTTTGATAGTCATTTGTCAGCGTTGAATTTCCTGTTTGATGTATGACATTAGCCTTTTCTAGTAATTGTGGTAAAAACTCTCTTAATCTCCAGTTTATTGTGTTTGCACCTTGGTTACCACCTGTTACATAGATGACTGGTAAGGAGTTATTGAAGTTAATTATATTTGTTGTATTTTCCAGAACTTCTCTTCTAATTGGATTACCAGTAAATGCTACTTTACTCTGCATAAATATTGATTTAGTCTTTTCCCAGGAAATTAATATTCTATCAGCGAACTTAGCAATTAATCTATTTGCAAGTCCTGAAGTTAGAGTCTGTTCGTGAGTGACAGATTTAATAAATAGCACCTTTGCAGCTATTACAAGAGGTAGTGCAATGTATCCTCCAAATGAGACAACTATTCTAGGTCGATGCACAATAAGAATAAAAAGTGCATGAATAAACCCAGCAGGAATAAGCAGTAAATTATATAAGGCCTTTCCTAGAGTCTTTAGTGTCCACTTTCGCCATATTTTACCTGCTTTAAAGGAAATAAATGGAATATTCTGGGCTGTAATTAATTTATATTCTGGACTTTCTGCACTTGATGCTGTTTGTACGTGCTTTTTACCGACCCAAATAAAATTTGAATATCCTCTATTTTGTAGTTCTGATAGAGTTGCAAGAGCGGGTGTTAAATGCCCTCCGATTAACATTATTTTTTTGGATTTATTGGTTTGCATTAGTAAATCTGTTCTCTTCAATATATCCTAAAATTGATATCGATACACCAATGATAAACGTAGAAATGATAAAAAAGATAAAGATTTCCTGAAAAATCTCTATTGGTAAAAATTTTATCAGATTTGATGTTTTAGGATCTAGAAGCCAGTAATCATTATTAAAGAATGTGATCTCATGAAAGTTGATAAAAAAGCTTTGAAAGCTCATGTATCCATAAAAGCCCAGCATAACTGCTATTGTTGCTAGTGCCCTACCAGCATCTTTCAGTGCTCTTGTTGTTCTAAAAGTTAATCTATATTTATAGATGTTATATAGAATAAAACTACTACAGATACCAGAAATAAAATACATAAGTAGTATTAATCTTCTAACATCCACCATATGTAAAATATCTTCTTTCGAGAAAAAACTGGGATCGAGTGGTGCCTCATTTCTTAGGTGCATGTAATCGATTATTGTTGCGAATTGCTTATCTAAGATAGGTGGATCATAGTATTCAAAGTTATCGTATACCTCATATTTCTCAAATCTTGAGAAATAAAAGGATTTGTAGTTTGAAATAAATATCAGAGGTATAAATATAACTAGAAAAAAGATAGCAATGGTTAATAATAGCGAACTAGATCTTGAAGG
>JAGQLK010000041.1 GCA_020429485.1 Candidatus Dojkabacteria bacterium
TGCATTTATAATTGAATTGCCCCTTGATGTTGGTACACAATATGAACCATAATACATGATTATTATGCATTGAGTCTGAATGTAAATGCAGATCATACTTAAATGGTAAAATTACAAATTTAGTGTCGAATGAATCGTTAGATATAGCAATAAATAAAGGCGCTGTAACCGCTAGTATGGGTGTAATTGGGCAACTCTACACTTTAGACTCACATGAAGCAACTCCACTAATTCTGCAACAAGCTGCGTTGTACGAGCAGTCAGTATTAGAAAGAGCTGGTTTAGCAAGCTCTGGACCAAGAAGACAATTGCCTTTGTATAGTAGTGGTAAGATAGCACGAATATCAATTTTGGAGCATGAATTAGCTCAAGCTTCCTCAAGTTTAGATCAATTAGTTCTATCATCTTGCTCGAATATTATTGTTGGAGAAAGATCAATATCAGTCCCATCGGTGGACTTTTTAGGAAGAAATGAAGAACAAATGGTTCATATGGGTGTTTCTATTGTTTATCCATTTTCTAATCCAGATGTATTTACAGTTACTTCTTTGTTAGAAGGTGACGATCGTGAAGTTGAAGATATGCTTAGGATGTATAGATATATTATGGAGACTGTGATTCGTAGAGATATATTAGGTGTTGAACGTGGACAAGATCTATTATTTGAAATTATTGCTGATATTGATCCAACGTTTTCTGTAATGCAACATGTGGCTAATAGAGATATTAGACATCAGATAAATAATGCGATCAATACGTCTAATCTGTATTTTAATCTACTAGTGTCAGCTGCACATCAAAAAAATATCCCTAAGTATTTATTAACACTCCTAAATACTACTGTAGGCATTAATACTTATCTCGGTGAAATCCTACAATATTGTTCAGACGAACCAATGGATCTTAATTTAGTACTTAATGGAGCTAGAGAATTAGCATTTGATGTCAGAGCAGATAGTGGTTGTGAAGTTGATATTTTTCTAGCAGAAGAAGTTGCTGATATTGAATTGTCCGCTAATACAGCAATGCATTTAGCCGAGTTACTCGGTAATGCTATGGTAAATGGAGCTGACGTTGCACTATTGTCTGCGTATCTATTCGAAGATGAAGCGGAGGGTAGTATGTTAGTGCTTTCAGTGGCAAATGATAATACCTCGATTCCCTTGGAACAAAATTCACTTGATCATATTTTTCAACACGGGGTTACGCGCAGGCCGCATTTTGCACCGAGGGGCGGTGGTATTGGGCTGCACAGCATGGATCAATTTGTTAGTAGATTTGGAGGCCAAATTATAGTTAGTACCGTATCAAATGGTTACCATGTTACTCATGTGAGGAGACATCATGGCAACGAAGTCGAAATTCATGATCAAATATCACAGAATGATGGTTCAGAACAGTTTAGCACCGAATTCAGTATGCTATTCCCTCTATCTTAATTTAGTATGAGTCCTTATTTGGTTTTAGGCCAATGCGTATACATAATTGTTTCTGTATCAGTCTCGCTTTTTGGCACTTCTTTCCAAAGTCTTTCTGTAATGAAAGGAACGAATGGATGCAATAAAATCAAGTAAGACTTAAGAGCAATTATTAATGTTCTTTGCGCTTCTTTTCTACTAGCAGCTTCTTCAGGCGAAGTATTAATAGGATTGCCTTCTTGATCTCTACTATAGACTCTAGGCTTTACTTGCTCTATATACTCATCACAAAATGTATGCCACATGTGTTGATAGAGAAGCTCGGCTCCTAGACCAATACGATACTTTTCGATATGCTCTTGTACTTTGTCTGTTACCTCCTTTATTTCCGTGAGTATCTTCTGATCCAATTCATTAGTGCTGATGTCCTCCAGCTTGCTTAGATCTGCAGCGATATCAGTCTCTTCATAGTCACTGGTAAAGTTAAGAACAAATTTCGACGCATTCCAAATCTTATTCAGAAAACGTTTATATCCTTCTAACTTTTCATAGCTGACTGGATATCCAGCTCCAGCTTTGTTACCCACTACATAAAGTAGCCTTAGTGAGTCCGCACCAAATTGATCAATAATTTCTTCTGGGGCAATAACATTACCCTTTGATTTACTCATCTTTTGTCCATCTGGTGCTTTAACTAGCCCATGTAGATATACATCTGTGAATGGAATTTTATTCTGGGTGTAAAGACTTAACATTATCATTCTACTTACCCATAGTTCCAAAATATCGTAGGCAGTTTCCATAATGTTAGTTGGATAGAAAGTATCCATAAGGTCATTCGCTCCAATTGTTGCATATGTCCATTGACCAGAAGAGAACCAAGTATCAAATACATCATTATCTTGAATCCAACCACTTTCTGGGATGATCATTTTATGTATTTCCAAATTCTCTGGGTCGTCTTGTCTTGATTGGGCTGCTGACATATCTGCTAGTTTTCTTTTGAAAATCCTAATGATGCCAGTATGAGTAACAAGTAAGACTTTCTTGTCTGAATACTGTTCCTTGATCATTGCTATTAGTTGATCAACACGCTCTTCTACTTCTTCGATTGTTTCTGCTTCTGGTAGCTCTGGCTGGTATTCTGCAGTGTTATTCTTTACATGCTCAGGGTATTTTTCACTGAATTCATCCCAAGTTAGCCCATTGAGTAAACCAAAGTTTCTTTCTTTGAGTAAATCTGTTTCTATTATTTCTGCATCCTTTGCAATAATCTGTGCGGTCTCTTTTGCTCTTGATAGAGTAGAAGTAATTACAACATCAAAATCCCCTAAAGCAGTAACTGCTTGATTAGCATATTTAATACCTGCTTCATTTAAGTTAGTATCATCCCATCCTGAGATGATCCCTTTTTCATTTGCATCTGTTTGTCCATGTCTTAGGATTGTTATCTCTTGTCCAGGGGCATCGATCTGTACCTTTGCCAGGCCTTTCTCAACAGCATCATAAATACCATCTATTTCAATACCGTTAATACTTTCTTTAACTTGTCCTTCAGTGTCAATTGTTTCTATGAGTTCACCTTTATACCAAACAGGTATTCTATAACCCCACCAAAGAGATCTAGAAACAGGCCAATCATGAAGATTTTCCATCCAATGAAGATATTTCTTAGACATGTATTCAGGATGAATTTTAACCTCGCCCTTTTTAACTACTTCTATAGCAGGTTTTTTAAGTTGTTCTACGTCTATAAACCATTGTGAAGACATAATAGGCTCGATAATTGCCTTAGATCTTTCACCTATAACAACGTTTTGTGTGTGTTTTTCGATCTTTTCGATAAGCCCTTGTTCTTGTAGATCATGAATTACAACTTTTCTTGCCTCATCTGTTTCCAACCCTTTATATTTTTCAGGTATTGGGCCGGTCAGCTTGGCGTCTTTGTCTATTACGTTAATGTAACCAACTTGTTGTTCTGGTTCAGCTTCAGAATTCCATTCACTCATAATTACGAAGTCTTCGTAAGCATGCGATGGAGTTAACTTCAGAGCTCCTGTACCAAACTCCTGTTCTATTCTTGGAGAGGTAATTACAGGAATTTCTCTCTCAGTAAGAGGAAGTTTTAACTTTTTTCCTACGATATCTTTGTATCTCTTATCCTTAGGATCTACAACTACTGCAGTATCACCCAGCATTGTTTCTGCTCTTGTTGTTGCAACAGTAACGAACTTGCTAGGATCTTCTGCATAAGGGTATTTAATATACACAAGGTCGGTTTCTCTTTCTACACGTTCTGTATCGATATCTGCTAACGTAGTTTTGGCTACTGGATCCCAGTTAACTATTCTTACTCCTTTGTAAACCATTTTATCTTTGTACATTTGTACAAATGTTCCTAATACTCGTTCAACAACCCTTGGATCTAAAGTGAATAAGTTTCGATCGTAATCACTTGATAAGCCAATGCGCTGTTCGTCGTACATAATCTTAGGCATTAGTTTTTCGAAATGTGAATATGATGTTTTATAGAACTTCTCTCTGCCCATATCATGCTTTGACTTTTTCTTGTTTTCCCAAAAGATTTTCTCAAGAACAACCTCTCCTTGAATCCCAGCATGATCTTTGCCTGGTTGGCCTAATACTTTTTTGCCGATTAATCTGTTATATCTCAAGAATACATCTTGATACGCATAGCCTGATACATTGCCAATATGTGGCCTCATATATGCATTAGGTGGTGGATTAACTATACTAAAAGTCTCTCTGCCATCATTTTTCATTTCCTCAGTAGACAGTAACCCTTTCTCTGGGTGGTATTCAGGTTTGAAAAATTGGTTATCTAACCAGTATTTTAGAATCTCTGGTTCTTCTTGTGTAGCATTATATGCTCCTTTTGGTAAAGTCATGGTCAAATCAGTAATATAATTAATTTACTGAGGACCAAGTTGAGGTTCAAAAAACAATTAATAATTGTGTAATTGTTTAACTCAATGTTTGGTGGTACCACCTCATTTTCTTACTCTTAAAAGAGTAGGACACTCGTTACTGCTATCTCGGGCTTACCCGGAAGGTTCTAGTCGACAAAGTCTTTCTTCCTTCAGCTCACTGGTGACGTATCCAGTTCAGCGCTTAATGCGATTATAACATAAGAATTCGACGGTAGAAACAATTCCTACTATTAATTCCTGAACATTAAACATATAGTTGCACTTCTTCTTAATGTGTATAAGTTAATAAAAAGTTAAAACACTATACGTATAATTGATATATACATCTCTTTGAATCGCAATTAATGTTCACTGTATTAAAAAGCATATTCCCTGAGCTAGTTGAATTTATTCTGCCTAGGTTCTGTTTGTTATGTGATACAAAAGGCGATGATATTTGTGATGAATGTGTGCAAACAAAGTTGAGATTTTCTAAAGAGCATAAGTGTCACGTTTGTCATAAAAAGCTCTCTGGACAAGAATATCTGCATTCTAATTGCAGTAGATATTCTAAACTTGATGGAGTATTTATTGTTGTAGATTACAATGAAGCAGCCAAGAAAATCCTATATGAAATCAAATTTGAGTATCACTATAAATATGCAGATAAAGTGGCTTTGCTTATGAAGACAAAATTTAATCAGCTTGCACTTGATATAGACTTTGTTATTCCAGTTCCACTTCACAGGAATAAAAAATGGCTAAGAGGATTTAATCAAGCAGAATTAATTTGTAGAAAGCTACCTATCCCAATAAAGAACATAATCACAAGAGTGTCTAATACCCGAACCCAAGTAGGGCTCGATCAACAGGCAAGAAAGAGTAATCTAATAGGTGCATTTGAGCTCAATACTAAGCTCGATTTGAGTGGAAAAGATTTATTACTTGTTGATGATGTCACGACTTCAGGTGCTACACTAGAAGAATGTGCGAAGTTACTCAAAGACTCTGGGGTTTCTAATGTTTACGCATTAGTGTGGGCACATGAACTGGATTTCTTGTAGTTATCGTAATAAACTATACTTAGATTAATCTATAAATTTTTATTATGGAACAAACTGCTGTCCCAACTAAGACAAATACACCCTCACTAGGTAAATTAAACCGAGGAGGAACGATGTCTATATTAGTATTTGCATTATTATTAGGTGTTGTTGGCTTGTTATTGATATATTCTGATTCTCAGAAAAACCCCGATGAACAAGTAAATCAGAACGACAATTCAATTAGCAATAACTTACCTGTTAGCACAGAATCTTTTTCAGAAGTATCAGATGAATTGACTGAGGTAAATGGATCATATTTAAGTTTAACTATGCCATCTAATTGGGGAATAGTTGAATATCCAATTGAGACTGACCCAGGAGTAGGAGAATTGAGTGGTGATGTATATGGGGGGCTAACAGCATTCAATATTTACGATCAAGATAATAAGCTAATATTTAGTTTAGGAGGGGTTCTTGAAGAAACTGAAAATAAATGTTTTGAAATCTATCAATTTAGTGACACTGACCAAAATTATATTGATGCCAAAGTAAATGAAGCAAAGGATTTAGGGATTGCGGAGCCTGAAGTAATTATGCTTGATGATTTTACTGAGTTTAATTTACTCGGAGATAATGTGAGAAGAGTTGGATACACACTATATTTTGATACAGATAATGGCGAAAGTTTTAACCCAGCGTGTGGGATGGATTCTTTGTTACGTAGTTACGAAGGACTTAGTTTTGCTGTTGACGAAGTTAATTCAGATAAATATAGACCTGTTATCCATGATGCAGCACTAGAAAATGTTTTGATACCTCTAGACAGTGCATTAAATTCATTAGTTATTAACCAATAAAGAAGATATGAATATTAGTTACAAATTTGAAAACTCTGGGTTTAGTAGAGAAGAGATGAATTCTCTTGCTGATGATCTATTTGGCTATATAGAGGACATTAAGACTGAAGTGAATGAAGAAGGTTATGATTCCTATGAGAGCTCAGTAGAACTGCCATTTGATGAAGATTATATTTCCAAAAGCTATGAATTGGCAGATAGATATGATGATGAGGCATTTACAAAAGTAATAGTAATAGGTATTGGTGGTTCAAATTTGGGAACATGGGCTATTTATTCAGCACTTGAGGCTGAACGAGAAATGCTTTTTGCTGATACAGTTGATCCAGAAGGTATTGCAGAATTAATTTATGAAATTCAGGATGCCTATGAAAATGATGAGAGAGTGCTACTTGTTTATATTAGTAAATCAGGTTCAACAACAGAGTCTGCAGCTAATTTTGGAGTACTGGCAGATGAATTAAGTAAATATGAAGATGATCTATCTCAGAACGTTGTGGTGATTTCAAATGAAGGATCGAAATTATGGAAATATGCTGAGAGGATGAATTATGGACGTCTAGTGATTCCAGGTCCTGTTGGAGGTAGATATTCTGTACTAACAAGTGTTGGAATATTTCCTTTAGCATTTGCTGGAATTGATACAGAAAATCTTTTGCAGGGTGCAAAGGACATGGCTAAAAAATGCTTAGAGAAAGATTTAGACGAGAATCTAGCGTTACAAAGTGCCTTAGCCATCTATCTTAATTATAAGCACGAGAATAAACTACATAATTCATTTATCTTCACAAAGAGGCTAGCAAAATTTGGTGCATGGTATAGACAGTTAACTGCTGAAAGTCTAGGTAAAGATGGCCTCGGCATCATGCCTGAAATTTCTATAGGTACAACTGATCTTCATTCTGTTGCGCAGTTCTATTTTGATGGTTCTGTACCTATGTTTACGACATTCATCTCAGTTGAAAATCCAGATTATGACTATAAAGTTTCGGATAATCTAGGGTTAGGAGAATTAGTAGAGAATATTGAGGGGAAGTCTTTGAAAGATATAATGCAAGCAATACTCAGTGGTGTCAAAGAAAGCTATAAAGAACGAAATATGAATTTTGGTGAGATAACTCTAGAAGATATCTCGGCATATAACTATGGTGCATTACTACAAATGAAAATGCTTGAGGTTATGTTCTTAGGAAAGCTGCTCAATATCAATGCTTTTGATCAACCAGCAGTCGAATTATATAAAGAGGCAACCCGAAAAATTCTAGAAAACTCATAACAAGTGTAAGCAATTGCTAAAATCAATATCCTATAATAATCAGTGCGCATATATCTCATAGTATACAAGCACGATCATGCTACTTTCTATGCCTAGTCCAGAGGGATTATCCAGCAACAAGTATCTTTCGATTTAGACTGGTATATGGTATAATGGATATATAACCTGCTCATTAAAACCATATACTTTCATTAACTCTCCCTTTTCTTTCAGCAACTAACAGCGAATGCTTTAGATGTTGAATCTCGGGGGAGAGCATGTCGGCTTAGGCTGACATTGTATCCATATTATTGAGCTAAAAGCTCAAGGAGGTGTCTATGACACAACCCGCCCCGAATGGGCAAAGCGGTACGCAAGTACCCAAACCCAAAGTCAGATTTCTGATCTTGATTGCTGTTTTGTCAATCATGTTGACAGGTGTTGTACTGTTGATATTGATTCCAAGCGGCACTCCGATCTGGAAAACTGTACTGGTGGGAATTCTCATGTTTGTAGGAGCATACGGTGGACTGTTAGCCGTCCTACTCATGCGCCTCTGGAGTGGACTCTCTTGGCGATATTGGTGGGTGACTGTTTCATTATTCGCGTTCAGTATTGGCGTGATCATTTTTGACATAGTCATATTTGCCCGTCGCTTTCTGCGAATTGGGTAAGTAACCCCGATATAGGATAAGTCCAAACCCCCGAACGACGCTGCGCTGATCAATGCGAATAAACTCTGTTGAGAACACTAGCCAAGAAGGCCACCCCAGAGAGGGAAACAAAAAACTCACAGATTATTCGTACAGCGCAGCTAGTTCTTAAAGTTCTCTCGTTGAATTATTGCAACGATGCTATAATTCACCATGGATAAAATAGAAAAGTTTCTACAAAAAAAGATATTCCCTGATTTAGAACAAGGAAGATATGATTGGGACCTCCCACATACCAAACTCGTGGTCAAGAAGA
>JAGQLK010000042.1 GCA_020429485.1 Candidatus Dojkabacteria bacterium
TACTTCTCATGAGTAGTTTTTTTAGTATCCGTAGTCGATATTTTTCTTTTTTCTGCCTCTTTTCTTTTTCTTTTCAAGCTTTTTGACTTCTTGACCAGCAACGACGGTCATCAGCTTTGGTACATCTGCATAACTTGCCATGTAATGACTAACTCCTTTATCTATAAATTCGTGTAGTTGATCATCGCTGATATACACATCTTCAGTTAAGAGGTAAGGCGCGGTATTACTTGAATTTACAACCCATGCGGCCCAAGCTAAGAAGTTAGCAGTTACATCATCAAGCTTATTGGCTCTGTGTTTTTTCAAATCATGCATAATTTTATCTAAGTTGAGAATAATGCCGTCGATGCTTCCATCAGAGATTTCCTTGATAGCAATAGCTGCATATCCTTTAACTAATTCTGCATATAGTTTGAATGTTGATGATCTTCTGAAGCCATATGATGTTATAGCCTTTTTAGCCCTAATTAAATCATCAGCTGTTCTTACATCGCTAACACATAGCCATAAGTTTCTCTGTGATTCTCTATTTCTAATTATACTTAGGATTTCTAATTCGAAATCAAATAGTTGCGGAATATCTAGCATATGACTAATTGCAGATACGTGACTATCTCGCTTTTTGGACATATCATAGCCGTTCAGCTCAGACAATTCTTTATTTGTTAGGCTACTAGTCCTTAGTATGGCTGGATTACCCTTCATAGATTCCAAGACCGGTTTCAGCTGTTTAACAATGCTTTCAATAAACTTTCTTTTTAATCTACCCTCACTAATAACCTTTTCAGGTGTTAATCCTGCAGAGATATAATAGTCGTTCATATTGATTACTAGACCATTTGTATTTTCAATATCGGCTTTTGGTTTAGCTACGTTTACAAGTTGAAAGAACTGGCTTGAGAGACTAATCTTTTGATCTGTTTTATTTGATACAATCTCAAAGTTTTCAAAGAAAAATTCTTTAATAGCATTTACTTCTTCTGGTTTTGCTACGTTTTCTTGTTCTACTTCTTCCTCCTTAACTGCTGGTATTATCTCTGATAATGACTCGGTTTGATTATTATTTTTAACTACTTTTTTACCTGCGCCTAAATATACTCCTGAACTTTCAGTGTCCATAGTTACGACTTCATTCTCATGAAGTCGTTCAAACACACCATCAGCTCCATGAATAACCGGGACATTGATTTTGCCTAAGTCGTTGGCATTGTATTGATGCCTAATAACTATTCCTTTAGAGTTATTTATCACCCCAAGGAATTTCAAATCTAACTTATCAACAATAAGGATCTCGTCCCCTGTTAAATCGATCCAATCGCTATCTGTATATATAAAGTGAGCCAAGCCAAAGGCAAGTTTGTCTCCCTTGCTAATACCACTAACTAACTTTTCAAGTTTATCTAACGGTTCAATGCTCACAACAACTTGAGCTTCTTCATCATTAACCTTTTTAGCTTCAACAGCAGGAGACTTTGGTGTATTAATATTTTTGATCTCTTCGACATATTGCTCCATGGTTTTTGGTTCTGGCTCCGGAAGCTCCTCATGTTTTTTTGCTTCTAGCGGATGTCTTTCTTCAAGCTTTTCTGCTAATTGTTGAAGTTCAGTATGTTCGATCAAGCTATGCTGCTTCAAAGGCTCTATGTCGTAAACAAAAATCTTTCCCGCTTCCACTATGAATGAGATTATCTGTGGAGATTTTCTTGTCTTTTCGATTGCTTTAGCTAGTCTAGCAACATTTATAATATGTCTATCATCTAGTTTCTGTCTTTTTTTCCAAGCTTTAGAAATATTAACTTTCATAAATGCTGATTTTTCAGTTGGCTTTGGCTTCCTAACTAACATCCATTCTTGCCCTATAATCTTTTTCTCTACCAGTTCCTCAGATTTCTTTTCGACATAGTAACTATCCGGAACTATTTCCCGACCATGATCAAGATCATCTACTCCAAATATTGCTTGGACTTCCATAAGTCCATCATTTGAATCCTGAGTGAATACCTTTCCTGATACTTCTGCTTGGATTAATTTCTGAACGATAACCGAACTAGTGACATAACCTTCATAGTCTATTTTTTCTCTATGTATTAAAGCTTGTTCAGAAAATAAACCAGCCCAGATAGTCTTAATTTTACTTAAGAAGTCCTCTTCGTCAGTTGCAACTAACCTTGTTGTACTATGTTGATACTCTAATTCTTGAATCGATTCATCTGGAACTGATGCTCTTAGTAATGTAGTCGTATGTCGAAGACCAGAAAGGTTTTTATATGATTTAATGATTGGAGAACTTATGATCTGTGGAAACTTACCTGCAAGAATTAAATTGGTAATTTCTTTACTGGCTGTTCTGATCTGACTTTTATTGTTTACATCAAAGCTTCCCATTAGATCCCCGATTGCCTGTACTAAGTCATTTGCTACTAGGTAATCATCAAATGCTTTTGAAGTTATTACAAATCCTTGAGGTAATGGGATGTTTGATTTGGCAAGCTGATGAAGTTCAAGTGCTTCAACACCAACAAGTTCATTATCATTATTCGTGAAATGGGAAAAGCTAATGGTGTATTGTATTGGTTTATCCATAGTTAGGCAGCTTGTACTTCATAATATTATCGATAATAATGCAGTGAGTGTCAATATTCTCCATGCTGCTTATGCTTGAGGTAAAGCAATCTCACATAATAATAACTTAAAGTAGTTGCCGTAAAGATAACTAAAGCATTTAAGAATATTGAGAATAGCCCAATCTGAAAGCTTATCTGCTGAGTAATATCTCTTTCAAACTCTTCACTTCCAATTTGAATTACTGCATCACCCTCAATGAGTCTTTCACCACTAATCAAAGGATTGACCATCACTACATTTGAGACAGATAGTACTTTTTCTGCACCTGGGAGTATTAATACATCTTTTATTTGATTAGAATCAAACTTTCTTCCACCTAATGCAATTTCATTTAATTTGAGACTCCTGTTACTGTTATTTTTTACTCTTAACTCAAACGGAACTGCTGATCCAGAAAAGCTATTTCCAATCGGTGTTAAGCTCAACTCAAAGTCATTGTCTATACCTAATACGTCTTCTGACTTTATTAAATTGATTGAGGCATTTATATCCTGGAAATAATTAATGCCCAGATCTTTTATATCTTGATCATCTCTCAGAACACCCCACATAAGCCTCTCCGTAGTTACTTTATCCAAAGAATTAAATCCTGTTAGATCTTGAAAATATGGATCCGCGACTTTCCAAGTAGCACCTGAATCGTCTTTGTATATAACCCAATAGTGCCATGTGTATTCATCTGAAAATGGGAATTTTGTTGGGCCGTAAACTACTTCTGCATAGATCCCTTTCTCTCTAAATATACTTACTAGAGCAGTTGCATAATCTAAAGATGTATGAGTTTCAAGGCTCAACATATCAGGAACATTATATCTTTCTCCAGCCCCTAACTTTGGTTCAGGTATAAATTTTCCTAATAGCTCGGAGTAGATTTTCTCAACGGGTAAAGTATATCCTATTCCTAATTTAGCTGAGTTCTTAACGTATCCCTGATTACCATCCTGGGGAGTTATGTTATTGGGTGCTGCGGAGATAATACCTGCGAAACTGCCAGTTCTTTCGTCTTTATTAGAAGTATCCAATACAATGTATTCATTTCCAATAGCGTCTACTTCTCCATCGGCTTTATAACTCAAGTCACCAAAAGTAAATTGTTTATCAGGTGCACTTGGTATTGGCAATTTAGTTTTAACATCAAATACACTATCTCCAAGATCCCAATTCACATTTACTTCAACGGACTTGAAATTTCCAATATTGATAAGTACGTCTCTATCTGTAGTCATATTCAAAAATACATACTCGCCTTTAGTAATCTGTTCAACATTTTCTGAACTCATGTATGTTGGAGTCCCCCAAGTTACTGGGTACCTAACCTTTAGATCATACCCATTCTCAACTGATTCAACATTGAAACCAGGAATATATACTGTTTTAACAAGTCCATTATCTTGAACAAACCCAGAAATATCGTAAGTAAAAACAAATCTTGCAGTTTCATCTACTCCAACGTATTGATTAGCAAAGTTGAGATTAAGCTTGGTCTGACTCTTTGTATAATCAATTGGAGTCTTATTTAATGTAGCTGTAATGTTTTGAGCATTAAATGGAATATCATATGTGATTGCAGAAATAACGTTCTGTTTTGAGAAATTTGTTAAACTCATTTCATGCACAATTTTTATGTTACTATCCTCAGTTACCTGTGCAGTAAATGAATTTTCTGTGGAATAAGAAGCCTCCGCACTAACTTTTGCGGGTAAGAAAAAAAATATACATAGTAATATAGGTAAGAGCAGTTTACGCATATAACTCCAAAATGAACTTGTTGTTATTATAATTAACTTAGGTATTCTTTAATTCTTTCAGTTGTTTCTTTTTTACCTAATATTTCAATTGTTTCGAACAGAGGTGGAGACGCAATAGCTCTTGTAATAGCAGTTCTCAAGGCCATGAAAGCTACTCCATGTTTCAATTCGTATGCATCAGCAATTTCTCGTACTTGATGTTCCCATTGATCATGATCCCAATTAGCTAAATCTTCGTCCTGGTCCTCTAAATAGATAAGAAAATCAGAAAGTACCAAATGTAATTCTTTTTCGTCTATCTTTTTAAGCTGTTTTACTTCAGAGAATGCAAGCTTATCTGGCCTTCTATAAAAACCGATAATCTGGTCCGGAACATCAGACAAAAGAGTTAATCTCTGTTTACTTAATTTTAGAATTTCTTGAAGATAATCTGGTCCTTTCTCAACAATCATTTCTTTTAGTTTCTGATCATCAGAGTTTTCTTTAAACCAGTTCAAAAATCGGTTCTCTAAAGCATCATCAGAAAGGACATGAATATATTGTTTATTAAACCACTGAAGTTTTTGCCTATCAAATATCTGATTACTCTTATTTAAATCTTTTAGATCAAATATCTCTACAAAGTCTTCAAGAGTAAATAACTCTCTTTCAGTTTCTCCATGCACTCTTTCTTCTGGTGATGACCATCCAAGCAACATCAAGAAGTTGAGCACTGCTTCTGGTAAATATCCCTCATTCAAGAAAGATTGAGCTGCTACAGCCCCTGATCTTTTGGATAATTTACCTTTTCCATCCGGGTTGAGAATATCTGTAAGATGCCCGTACACAGGCATTTCCCAGCCAAAAGCTCTATGTATAAGAATATGTTTAGGAGTACTTGGAATCCATCCGAATCCTCTCAATACATGTGTTATTTCCATAAGTTTATCATCCACAACAACTGCTAGATGATATGTTGGGTACCCATCCGATTTGAGCAAAATGGTGTCATCAATATCAGCTGTGTTGAATCGCATCTTACCTTGAACTGCATCCTCATAATCCAACTCTTCGCTCTCAGGAGTTTTTAATCTAATTACATACTGTTCACCAGATTCAACTCTCTTTCGAGCTTCATCTAGAGGCATGTCTCTATTAGGTGATCTGAACTTGAAGATCTGATTATTTGCTTCAGCCAAGCTTCTAGCCTCCTCAAGCTCTTCTTTGGTTTCGAAACTGTAATATGCATGTCCAGATTCTATTAGTTTTTCTGCATACTCTTTGTATATGTCTAGTCTTTCAGACTGCTTGTACATTTCATCCCATTCTAATCCGTATGCAGTCATTACATCTTGAATCTCTTGTTCTGATCCTTCTACCTTTCTATTTTGATCAGTATCTTCAATCCTTAAAATAAAATCTCCTCCATTCCTTCTGTCAAGAGCATTTGGATATAGCGCAGATCGGATACCACCAATATGGAGGCTGCCTGTTGGGCTAGGGGCGAAACGTGTTCTTACTCTTGTCATAAATAAATTCTACAAAGATAAGTAATGATACCACAGGAACAGTGATCGGTTAACAATTATCCATATTTATAATATTTACCGATAGAGACTATCATTGAGGCTTTAGTAGCCCTTCCTTTTCTTTTGATAAATCTCATATAGATGAGTTACCCAGTGGAGAGGTGTTAGCGGAATATCATTGGTAGCAACATATCGTTTTGCTTCTCCTCCAAAGCCTTTTTTGAAGAAGCTTAATCCTTGCCATGGATGATTGGGTTTTTCTTCTGGTGCAATACCCCAGAAGTTATATTTCTTAAGACCTCGTGCTTTGGCTTCTCTTATATTGTACCACTGTATTAATGAAGGGCCTGGAACCTTTCTGTACTCAGTTAATGATCCTGAATAGTGATAGAAAGATGAATCTCCAAAATAAATGAAAATTGAAGCGGCTATGTATACATCATTATATTTTGCTAAGTAAAGCTTTGCTTGATCATCTTTTACAAAAGTTTCGAATTGATTCCGAATATACTCATCACTATATCCCGTCCACTTCTGCCTTTCTATTGTATCTCTATAAATAGGAAAGAATTTATCTAAATCTTTACTATCTTGTGATGTTTCAATTACAACTCCGTCTCGCTCAGCCTTTCTGATTTCATAACGAGTACTTTTACGCATATTCTGCATTAATTCTTCTTCATCTGCAGTGATGTCTAAAATCCAAGTATCTAATGCATCCACATCATACATAGGGCTAGTTGGGAATTTATAACTATTTAGTAACTGAGCAGCTTCTGTAGTAATTTCTACTAACGGGCTCATCCTAACAAACCAAAGACTTTTTTCCTTAGCAATTCGTTTTAGTTCTGTTAACACAAAGTCTACGCGATCTATATTATCCCAGTCTAATACTGGCCCATTTCTCACATAAAGATACTTACCTCGCTTAGCATCTATAACGACGCACAATGCTTCAGCAAACAATTCATTCTCATCTAAGAATGCTACTCTAACTACTTCTTTGCCTAAAGTTTCTTGAAAGTCTCCCCAATTCCATGATTGGAAAAAAGAAGTCGCAATACCTGACTCTTTAATGAATTCATCCCATTCAGTCTTATTTGTTATAAGTTTACTCTGTAAATTACTCATCTTTTGTTGTTTTAATAGCCGATAATACAACCCCTGGCAAAGATCCTTCTATAAGAACCAGATCGCCAGAATGAACATGTTCAATATATGCGTTTTTAAGTTTGTATGGTGTATCTACTAATATCGAATTGAAGCTACTATCTGCTTGCAGAACACCTGCGTGTAAATCCTCATCAGAAGTAATTAATCCATCTGCCTTTTTTACTAATTCTTTTGCTAATCTCTTATATACTTTTTCTCTATCCGTCCCTAACTCTATAAGTCCTTGTGTTAATACCCAATGCTTACCCTTAACAGTTTGTTTAGATAGCATCAATAATCCTGACAAGAAACCAGTTGGACTAACGTTATATCCATCATCAATTATTTTACTTTCATTGATACCAACAACTGTTTTCAGATATGGAACATCAAAATTTGTTTCATTTATGATTTCTACCAATTCGTTTGGCTGGATACCTAATCGTAACCCAACAGCAATTGCTGCTAATAGATTTGATGCATTGTGTAGCCCTGGGATATTTGTCTTAATTGAATATTCTGTTCCTTTAAGTACAAGCGTAAATTCTAAACCTTTCTTACCAAATATTATGTCTTTTGCATAAATATTCGCGTTTTTAGGAAAGCTCACTTTTTCCTCTTCATCATCTTCTTCTGAAGTTGCGGTCATTAGATCAAGTTCCTCATTGATTGAGTAATACATAATTTTCTCTTTGTCTGTTCTTTCTGCCATTCTTACTGCATATTCATTATTGCCATTCAATATTGCCAATCCATCATCCTTCATTCCTTGTATTATCTCGTATTTGGCTTCAAATACATTTTCTATTGTTCCAAATATACTTAAATGTTGCCCTTCTACGCCTGTCACTATTGATATATCAGGTGGAGCTACTTTAGTCGACTTCATTATTTCACCTTTCTTATATGCACCCATTTCCGCAATGAATATTTCTGTATCTTCATTTACAAAATTTGTAATCGCCTGAGCTATTCCGACATCTGTGTTATGGTTCTCGGGTGTTTTAGCTGTAATAAATTTATTTGAAAGAATTTGAAAAAGAAGTTCTTTGGTTGTAGTTTTCCCATAGCTACCAGTTATTGCAATTACCTTGAGGTCTTTTAAGTTCCGTAACTTACTTGCTGCCATTTGCACCATATTCCTTCTTTTGAATAGCGCCATTGGTTCGGTAAGTATTGAGAATGTGCTTACAAATAAAGGTGTAAGTAAATCTAGACTAACATTGAAAAGGGATATAACCAGTACTATCAATGAGCCCAACGGAATGATTAATATTCCATCCTCTACCTGAGGTAGAATTTCAACAAAGCTCACTTCTGTTAATGTAGTTACTGGTTGAAATGATGAACTGATATTATGTAATGTTGAATCGCCTACTGGTAAACCAATCAACCAAAAGCTGAATAGTAGATAAGGTAA
>JAGQLK010000043.1 GCA_020429485.1 Candidatus Dojkabacteria bacterium
ATATCCCTTTTGGTCTATATGAATAACTTTGTTATGTTCTTTTTCATTTTGTACAGGCATTGTAGTTAATGCTTGCATTACATTTGGATCAAAATTATCTCCAATTTTGATTTCAATTTCTTCTATATTCTGCTCCTTTAGCAGATTACTAAACTTATCCAAAATCATTTCGCATCCACTCATTAAACTATCATAATCTTTTTCTTCCTTTTCATTTTCATGATTAATTGCTCTAAGAAAATCATCAACAACCTCTATGGCACTATTAATAAATCTTTTATTTGCCATACCCATCAGCTCTTCTCTCTCTTTTTCTATTCTTCTTCTGTAATTCTGAAAATCAGCCATTACTCTTAACTTAGCATTTCTTTCTAGTTCAACTTCATCTACTTGTTGTTCAGTGCTTGCTTCAGTAGTTGATTCATTAAATTTGATTTCTAAATTATCAAGGTTACCAAGAGCATACTCTGAATCGTCATTTACTATGTTTTCAATATTAAATTGATCTCCTGATTCATTAATAAAATCTTCAAGAGAGTCTACAAAGCAACCTAATATGAATTTTGTTTCTTTACTTGGCTGCAAAACGAAATAATTAATCATTTGATCTCCTACTACAATCGGCTCACTTAAAAAATACATATTTTTATTATCAGTTTCCTCAACTTCAGAACTCATCTCTGCTAATTCTTCTTTGAATTCATCATATATATCTTCATTTGCAAATATTTCTATATACTCAACCTCAACATTAGCAAATTGAGCAATATTCTCATTGATACTAGTAAAGAAAATATTGAATTCTTCGTTTTTATTTAATAATTTATCCATAATAATAGTCATAAATGTTACCTCTTATTATAAGGGCAGCAATATAATAAAAATTGATTGATATTCTACCAGCCGCTAACGACTTTATTTAAACTTTTAGTTACAAAAGTAAACATTGGCAGTACTTCTGAATAGTTCATCCTATTGGCACCTACTATTGCAATATGTCCTTTTCTTGAATCATGCAGTTTTATTAAACTGAAAATTATTGCAAGATTGTCTAATGTAGGCAATCCAATATCTTTGCCTACCATGATTCTAAGATCTTTATCACCTTCATAGCTATCAAACACTTCTAAAAGTGTCTGAGAATCTTCCAGCAACTGTAAGACGCTTTTTAGTGTTTCTAGATCTGAAAATTCAGGTTGTTTTGTTAAGTTAGAAAGTCCAGCATAGTAAAGTCTGTTTCTGAGCATAACTAATCCAACATTACCAGATACATCTGCTAAAGTTTGAGCTGCGCTCATTATTAATTGATCTCTATCAAATCTATGCTGATGAAATTCTTCATAAATGGGGCTTGTTACATGAACACTAGGTTCTTCCATACTATCAATCAGAGACTCGATAGCGAATCTAAATGCTCTGCTTGTAGGAACTCTTCCTGATGATGTATGAGGCTTAGATAGATAACCTTCATCTACAAGTGCAGCCATTTCATTACGAATTGTAGCTGGACTAACACCTAGTCTATATTTTCTAGCTAGATTTACAGAGCCAACAGCTTCTGCTGTATCTATGAATTCATCAATGATTGCTTGTAGTAATCTTTGTTGCCTTGGTGTCATGTTTTTTTCTACTAAACAATCCAACTATATCATTTAGCAGAAGAACCAGTCAAGTGCTAAAACTATTCTTCTATGATTTTTGTGTAGTCGAGTGTTACATTCTTCAATCTTCTCACCCCATTATCTTCATACTCAACCATCAGGTCTTCATACATCCAGTTTCGACCATCCTTTATTTCGAGCCACTCTTGATCTTTAAGTTCACCATTTGGATTACTAATCTTTACCTTACCTATTCTCACCCCATTATCTTCTTCGTAATATCTATGGGAGTGGGTATATGTAAATTCTTTAATAACCTCATCCTCAATAACAACTTCTATAATCAGAGCAACATGGTGTGAATTTCTCTGCTTACCTTTTGCCCTAATTAAATCACCTGGCCTAATCTCATTTAAGTTTTCTACTTTTATTGTATTTGATTCATTAGTAAGAGTATTTGCCCCCATATTCTGTACAGAACGGAGCATACGTTTTAATTTTGATAAAAAGTTATTGCTCTTAAAAACTAAATAATTATTTAATTTCTTTTTACCCTGAGATCTAAGCCAATTATTAAGTATATAAACCACATACCCCGAACAATCTATGCCAACGTTATTGGCGAGCATAAACTCTCTAATATCTTTCTCTGAAGCTTTGCTTAGATCAAATCCCTTTAACTGTGCGAATACTTTCATCTCCCTGGCAATTTCTCCTGGGTCACCTTTGCCCACCATAACCCGAAGACCTGCTCTTTGCTTCTTTAGATTCATAAAATATGGTGCAACCACTTTTTTATTGCCAATAGGTATTTCAAAATACTCTCGAATTACTGTTTTAGCTGCTTCTGGAATTTCGTAAATTGTTTTCATATATTTATAACTGATAATTTTCAATAGCTACTAGTGCTTCTTTAACCCATTGTTTCAAAGTACCATCATTTGATGCTGATTGATTCATTTGCAGTCTAGCAATCTCTGAACCCCTTTTAATCTCCTTTCCTTTCACTGGAGCCAAAACTAACATTGCCCCCTCTGCAAGTTGAGTTATTGAATAAGCCTTCTCTTGAAGTATTAACGGCTTATCTTTCTCTTCATCTAAGAATATTGTACCTGGAACTACTTCATCATTTAAGCGATTAATTGCAGAATTATCACTCTGCAATCTGTAAATTCCCATATCTACCTGACTGTTTACATGATAATTAGATTTTGCCCGATTGAAGATCTGTGACCATTCTAACGGTAATGAAGCTTCATAATTATATTCAGATGAATCAATATTATGCTTTATTCCCAATATCTCAGATAATAAAATAACTTTAAGTGGTATCTGTCCTTCTATCAGCTGTATTTTGGTATGCATGGCTACAGAAGCAGCCTGCCTAGCGTTAATCTCGATAATAGTGTGTGAATCTTCAGAAACAATTAGGTCAATACCGAACAAGCCATGGTATTTCTGTTCTCTCATTTTATTACCTATTTTGACTACATCATCTATGATTTGCTTCAATCTATGTTCATCTACAAACTCTCTGTAGTGCCAGTCATTACCTATTGTTGCTCCCTTTAAAGTGGTTAATTCTGGGATACCAGTTACTTGGTAGCTTAATCCACCACAATACACTTGATCAACACCAACTAAACAATTGATAGTATACGCTAAACCTTCTGTAAACTTACTTATCCTAACAACACGATTCGGGAATTCGCTCTTTATCTGAGAAAACTTTTCTTGATCATTCACAAAGATCGTCCCCTCGCCAGTATGCCCCCTATCAAATTGGATGACAAATCTATCACCCAATTCGGCAACTAGCTGCTCATAATCGAAATCAGCAAGTTTAGTAATAATGGTTTTTGGCCATGAAACCCCGATATCTTGCAAATTAATGTATTGAGAGATCTTGTTTTCAAATGTACGATTGAGGCTTGCTGGTGTATTTATTTGCTTAGCCTCAATATTTTCTACGTATTTTTCGAAGGCAGGTGAGATCTTAAATGTTTCAATCCAATTATGATTTAGCATATTTTTATTAAAGTATTCAGCAAAAGCTGGATGCTTTAATAGCTTTAAAGAACTTCTGTAAACAGAATTAGTTTCAGCAAGCTCTTTATCTAAGCAAAAGTAATTTACTCCGTTAGTATCAAAATGTTCCAAATACTGAGTATCATCAATATGAACTATATGATAATTATTTAGTAAATTTTCTAACCCTAATGCTCGTTCAGGATCGTTGCTAAGATAGAAGTAAGCTGAGTTATCTAATTTCTGATTAATTGTACCTATTAAATTTGTGATAGTATTCAATTATGTTTTATTAAGTTTAAACTATAAATGCTATTCATTTAATATATTAGCATATTGTAATTAGTTAACGTATGAATAACTCTCAAGTCACCAAAAACAATTACAAGGTTGGAATAATAGGCGCAGGGCCTGCTGGACTAACTGCAGGTTATCTACTAGCAAAAGAAGGTGCTGATGTAACTATCTTCGAAGCTTCAGATGTAGTTGGAGGTTTAGCAAGATCGTTCGACCTATGGAACCAAAGAGTAGATGTAGGCCCACATAGATTTTTCAGTAAAGATCCATATGTTAATAAGCTCTGGAAAGAAGCTCTAGATGATGATTATGTCTTAGTGGATAGGTTGACAAGAATATATTATGACAAGAAGTTCTTTAATTATCCATTAAAGATATTCAACGTACTCACTGTACTTGGCCCAATTGAATCTATAAAGGTAGTTATCAGCTATATCAAACAAAAGTTATTTCCTATCAAGGAAGAGGATACCCTTGAGTCGTGGGTTGTTAGTAGATTTGGAAGAAGACTGTTTGATATATATTTTAAGTCATATAACGAGAAACTATGGGGAATTAAATGTAATGAGATCGATTCAGACTTTGTGGCACAAAGAATTAGCAATCTATCATTTACTGAAGCCTTGAAGAATGCAATCACTGGATCACGCAAAGCCAAAACTCTAGTAGATCAATTTTTCTATCCTAAAAATGGTGCTGGAGAAGTATATACTAGAATGGCACAAAAGATAAAAGATAATGGAGGCACAATTCTACTTGAGAAACCTGTTAAACGAGTTATCAAAACAAATAATAAGGCAAATGGAGTAGAAACCATAGACGGTAACGAATACAAATTTGATTATGTTATTTCTACCATGCCACTTACACTAATGGTTAAAGCACTAGAAGATGTGCCGAGTACAGTTATGGATAATGTCAACAAACTAAAGTTTAGGAGTGCGATTCTTGTATACTTGAGAATAAACTCAGATCAGTTATTCCCTGACCAATGGGTCTACATGCATGCAAGAGATCTCAAAATGGGTAGAGTAACTAACTTCAGAAACTGGGCGCCAACACTTTATGGGGAAGAGATGGATAGTATACTAACATTAGAATATTGGTGCAACCCAGATGATGAATTCTGGAACAAATCAGATGAAGAGCTTTCTGAATTAGCAAGTCGTGAGATTGTAGAATCAGGGTTACTCAAAAATGAAAAAGTTCTAGATACATATGTATATAGAATTAAACGATGTTACCCAATCTACTCAAAGGGATATAAATCATATCTAAAACCAGTCCAAGACTACTTAGACACAATTGAAGGGCTGATGCCTATTGGTAGAGATGGTTCATTCAAATACAATAACCAAGACCATAGTATTCTTATGGGAATGAGAGCTGCCGACAATATCTTAAATAATAAGGATAATAGTCTTTGGGAAATCAATACAGATTATGAGTACCAAGAAAACGCAGAAATCTCAAAACTTACTGAGTAAAGTTTTATCAACTTTTAAAGGTAACTTTGATCTTCAAGTACTTACTTTATTAGTATTTGAGTTCATTATTCTAGTTTTATACCATGCTGATGAAAAACTACAATGGAATCCATACATATTGTTAATTTGGACTTCAGCTATCCTTGCAGGCTTATTTATCTCATATTCGGCAATTCCACAGTCATATAAAGATAGATTCATTAAGATACTCCATAAAGAGAAGCGGTGGCTAATATCAATTTCAGTATTTGCATTGCTTTTAAGAATTATTATCTTAGATACATATCCATATGTAGCATTAGGAGATGAATTAAGGGAGATTGGAATTAATGGATTAAACTTTATAACTGGATCTAATAAAGATTACTTCCAGCTAGGAAGTTATGCAGGATACACTTACATCTTCTCCATTCCTGGCATTATTGGTTACCATATATTCGGAGGCTCGCCAATTGCATATAGACTTCCAGCTGCACTAATAGGTGTAGCTACAGTACTAGTTACATATTTTCTAGGATATCTATGGAAAGGCAGGAAGGGTGGATTAATCTTATCGGTTTTACTCGCTAGCTCAACAATACATCTACATTTTTCAAGGACAGAATTTATTATAGTTTCTTCAAGCTTCATATCACTTTGCATACTTATAGCAGGCTATTTATCTTCTAGGAACTCCAAGATGTATTTATTGCTTGGATTAGCATTTGGCTTTTCTATGCATGCATATGTTGCAGTGAGATCCGTTATGATTGCTGTAGCTATCTCCATAGCTTTCTTAGAGGTTCAAAAAGCGCTAGAGAATAAGAACTTCTCAGAAGTCACTAAACACACATTACAGAAAGCTGTCAGAATAGTTATTGGATTCATAGTTGGATTTGGCCCTAGTATGATCATTCCTAATTTTCTTGGAAGCTCTGGCTCAGGTAATCTCATTTTTAATGACCCAATATTTCTAAATACCTCACTACAAAACAAACTAGAAATATTAGTTCAGCTTTACGAACAAAGCTTTGGTGTGTTTTTCTATGCAGATACAACAGCTAATTTCCACTTTCCAGGCTCTGGCTCATTGCTAGATTTTCCACTCACACTATTTTTTATTCTTGGGTTATCTGCACTTATTCTTAAGAAAAATAAGATGTTCCTTGAAAAGACTTTCCTCTGCCTTCTTTTCATTATCCCTTTATTTAATCAGGTTTTGGTTGGAGAACCAGGAGAGGAGCACAGAATATTAGTTGCGCTACCATACGCGCTTGCAGTAGCAATGTATGGGATATTCAAAGCTGCAGAATTATCGAAAAAATACTATATACATATATTGATTGTGTTAACAGTGTTTAGTAGCTTTTACTCAACATACAATTACTTTATTTTAAGGTTAAGCGATAAAGATATAATTCAAGTTAACCAAACAGAGTACGCATTTGAATACATGGCTAGATATATTGCAGCTGACTCTGACCCTTCTAAGACATATATTATTTATTCCGATCAGAGCTTCCATGTAAATCTATTGCACTATAAGGAGAAACTACGCTTTAATACAAGTGGACTGAGAGTAGAGATACTTGACCAAACCCAGATAGATGTTTTGTATCCAGAAGGTATCCCTGTTAACACTACTTTACTACTATACGATAAGCTAGAAATGTTTGAGGAAAATATCAAATCAGAAATATTTTATACTTGTCCAGATACTAGATTTATTCCTGAATATAAATGCCCACCTAATTATACAAGTAGCAGCTTTGGGATATATATTGCAGAATATTAATTAACCCGATAAATTACGACCCTATTTTCAATTACTCTTTCTGGTTCATGTTTCTTAAAGCGGAATGTATTGCTGACAATTACTGATCCCTTTTTCATTTGTGTAAATAATGAATCTTCTAACTGATGCATTAAGCCAGGATATAAATAAATAGTAACAGCATTGTATTGACTATAGTCATGATCAAGTACATTAGCTCTGATAGCTTTAATCTTATTCTTATGAAAAATATTTTTTAGCTTCATTAACAATACGAAGAATGGATTGATTTCTATAGCAGTGACATGTGCTCCTGTTTTACTGATAGCAAATGCAATCCTACCGTCACCAGCACCAAGTTCAGCTACCTTGCTTTTTCCATCGAGTTCCATAGCTTTTATCATCTTTTTTACTATCTTTTTATTACTTGGATAGTAAGGTGCACCTTTAAAAAAAGCCTGTACCCAATAGAATGCAAAAGCTGCATAAATTAGTACAATCACAAAAAAGAATATTTGAGTAATCATTTTCCGCTTATTAATAATGTAGGTGCATTATACGAGTTTCCTGCTTCTAAAGACTTTATTAAACCAGCTAAAGATAGTAGAGAATTATTACTTATTTCAAAATCAACCAATGGTAATAACTTGCGAGCCTTAAGTAACTCATCATCTGAAATAACCCAACCGAATCCACCTGTACTTTCTATCAGTTCTGTAACTTGTTGTTTTCTATGTGCAACTCTATCTGATATAGCATCAGCCATACTAGAAACTGACATCTGATAATCACTGTCATACTCTTTAGCAATAGGATGTATTTTGGTTGTTTGACACACGTTAATTCTCACATTCATATCTGATTCATGAAAACCTTCCGCTATACCAACTGAACTAGTGCCACTACTACAAGGGATGAATATCGCATCTGTATCAGGCGCTTGCTCAGCGAGCTCGTATGCAATTGTTTTAAATCCTATTACTGCATTGTGATCTAATGAGCCGCGAAGATTGAATGCATTGTTTTCGCTTGCAAATTTGATCGCGTCTGATTTTGGCTTCTTGCTTTGACGTACTCTTATATTGTTGTTGGTATGTTTCTCTATTAGCTGTAATTTCACTGGATTAACTTTTTCTGCCACAAATATATCCAACTCGATATCTACTAAAGCTGCATATGCAGCTGCACTAACTGCCGCATTTCCACTAGAAGATATCACAAAGCTCTTTACACCATTATTGTAATGATGGCTAAGCTGATAAG
>JAGQLK010000044.1 GCA_020429485.1 Candidatus Dojkabacteria bacterium
GAAAGAAATCAGTTCTATCTAAAAGCGGTACCTGATCCAACATGGTTTAGAGATGTTATTTCTGATTTATCTAAATTAGTTACACAAGACGAGCCGTGATCGAATTAATATATTTGATTGTAAAAATAGCGATAATAATTTTCACATTACTGCATTTATTCTCAGTTCTTGTGATAATGAGACAAGTAAATCTAGCTCTCAAAACAATAGAAACCAGAGCGAGGAGAGGTATAAAGATGTTAGTACTTGTACGTGCTATAATCTTATTTCTTAATTTAATAATAGTTGTAATTCTGCCCATATGACCTCTAGAAATATTTCCAAAAAATACTTTATAGGTAAGTCTGCCACCAATGGTAAATGGGCTAGTGTGTATACATATAAGCCAAATAATGACGCCTTAAAAGATATAAGGGGACACATATTTGCAACTATTGCTTTAAATGGTCCAGAGACATTTGCTACTGCTACAGCGGGCAATATGATTCTCGATTATTTCCACGAAACCTATTTTGAGCACCCAGCTGAAAAAACCCTTGATGCTCTAGAAAAGTCTGTGATTGCTACAAGTAAGCATTTACAACTATTGATGAAACATGATGATAAGGTAAAAGAAGGTGTGGAGATGGATCTAAATGCCATGGTCATTAAAGGTGATATTGTCTATTTTGTGAATATGGGCGCAAGCCGAATATTTATCTTTAGAGATGGAGAATTAACCAATA
Source organism: Candidatus Dojkabacteria bacterium (assembly GCA_020429485.1). Lineage (GTDB taxonomy): Bacteria > Patescibacteriota > Dojkabacteria > B142 > OLB20 > JAGQLK01. Next base: position 726 of record JAGQLK010000044.1, read on the forward strand.
TTTCAGATAACCTTAAAGATCCTATTGGAAGTGGAATTGTTAAATTGGGAAGCATGGTGTCAAAACCTGCTGATATTTTAGTACTTGGGACACCTAGGTTGTTAGAGGAAATTGATGAAAAAGAATTGAAACAGATTGTTGCAGACTATAGCGAGACTGAGCTTAAACAGAAAAAATATAAAGACGATTCAGATTTGGCGATGATAATGGTTGGTATAGATGTAGATCGTAAAGAAAACAAAGAAGAGCTAGCTATCAGAGATAAGATTAAAGAAGAGGTAGAAAAGAAAATAGATGAAATATCTGCAAATCCTGAAAATGAAGAAGTTATAGCATCCGAGGACGATGATAAAACACTTGAAGATATGATCAATGAAGATCAATCCGATGATTTTATGGATAATGCTGAGCTAGAAACAAACGTTGCTGAAGAACTAGATGATACTTCAGATCAAGAATTTTCAGAAACTCGGATTAATGATGAAGAAGATGATCTAGGCGAAGAAGATGAGGAGTTAGAAGATAAACAACCTGTTACAGAAAAGGTAGGAGAAGTATTTAACAAATTGAAATCATCTGTGCAAGATTTTATTGCTAAGAGAAAAGGTGCAGGGGCAAGTCCAATGATGCCTACTCGCGAACAAGTAGTAGCTGCAAAAGCAGCAGAAAGAGCGCCACAGATAAGTCCAGAAGATCAAACAACATACAAAGTAATCCTAGATAAAGTAAGGTTATTCTTTGTTAATGCTGGAGTATTTCTCAAGAAAAACGTATGGCATAACATGCTCGGCATGGGTGGAGATGACGTTTACGTTCTGGGATCTGGACAACGTAAAAAAAGAAACATTCGTTTCATTATAGTTTTGGTAGTTGTTGTAATTGGAATTTTATATTTCAGTATTACCAACATCCAGAATAACTTGAAACAAAAAGAAGCTGATCGAGAAGCAGAATCAACAATTTCTGCAGCTGAGGAATTGATATTAGATGTAGAACAGATAGCACCAATTAAAGCTAAGGCTTCTAGTAGTGATTTAGGCAAACAAGAATTATACGATAAATTGAATGAGGCAGAAGCAAAGTTAGCTGAAGTAGATAGTGATGAATATGATGAGCAGATAGATGGCTTCCTAAATCAGATCGAGGATCTACGAGACATACTGAATAGAACTATTTCTGTTGAGAATCCAACCGAAGTAGTTGATTTCGGGCAAAGTTATCCTGGCGCAGATACTGTAGATATGGTCTTAGGAAATGGAAATGTCTATGTTGCGGACAAACAGTACGGAAAAATCTATCAGGTAGATTATGCAGGGAATTCACCTAGCGTATTGGTAGAAGGGCTTGAACAGCCAAAAACGATTACTTTAGATGATAATGGTGATATTGTTTTCATTGATGAAAATGGAGATAAAAGAATGGGGACAATCTCCACAAGTGATGGATCAATTATTAGGCATTCAGGAACATCAGAATTCAGAGTGGGTAATATTTCAGCAATTGAATTTTCAGATATTTTTGGAGGACGTGTTTACGGTATTGATCAGAGTCAAAATAAAGTCATTGTCTTGCAAAGGAGTGGCACTGCATATGGTATTCCACAAAATAGATTTGAATTAGCTCAGTTATCAAATGCTCCAGATATTCATGTAATTGACCTCAAAATATATGTATTAGCAGATATCAATCAAGGTATTTACAGATTTTATAATGAGCAAGATGATTCACCACTGATTACAGGAATAGAATCGGGCGAGAATTTATACGATGCTACAGCGATTTACATTGATGGCTTGTATATTTATGTGGCTGATCCAGTTAATCAAAGAGTAATGGTGTTTACTAAGGCTTCTTCAGAGATTGACTTGGTTGCGCAATATAAGTATCGAGGAAGTGATTCTGATGGGTTCAAAAATATAAAAGAGATTCAGGCAGATAGAGAAGCTGGAAAACTTTTTGTACTTGATGGTACCAAGGTCTATGAGTTAGACTTATCGGCACTAAATAGTATTTAATATGAAAACATTAGCTAGAAATAAGAAAGCTCTTTTCAATTATGAATTACTCGACCAGTACGAAGCTGGGATAGTTCTGCAAGGTTGGGAAGTCAAATCAATCAAGGGTGGCAATATCAGTCTTAAAGAAAGCTTTATTGCTGTCGAGAACGAGGAATTATACTTGGTCAATGCACATGTGAGTATTTGGCCTGGTGTCAAAATTACTGACGAGTCGATGTTTACAAGACCTAGAAAGTTATTACTTAACACTAAGGAAATAGCTAAATTGTTAAGAGGGAGGAACACCACTGGTAATACAATAGTACCAATAGATATGCATTTATCTAGAGGTAAAGTAAAAGTGAATATTGCTTTGGTGAGAGGAAAGAAAAAGTATGACAAGAGAGAATCATTGAAAGAGAAGGATGTAAAACGACAAATTCAGAGTGATCTTAAAAATTACAAATAAACATATATTGCCGTTATATTCGCATATTCCGGGCTATATATGATAAAATTTGACGATGTCGACAGGAAATCCAGTTAACAACCAAATATTTGATGATCAGCAACCATTAGCTCCTGCTGCACAGCCTGATCCGGCTATGCAACAACAGGGTGGTCAAGCTAATCAGCAGCAAGGACCTATATCAGTAGGTTCACCTGAAGCTGGTCCAATGACAATAGCTCAACCGGAGAGCAATAATGCTTCTCCAGAATATGGTTATGAGGAACTAAAAAGGCTAGAGCAGTCTCCAGAATCGATCGCGGGTGCTGAAAGGAAAGAAGGAACTCACCAACAACCTCAGCAACAGCAGCAAATTCAAACTAAGACTGTTCAAAAACCTGCTCCTACACCTCCACCGGCTCCACAAGGGCCAAAGGTGTTTGGGTATAGTATTCCTCCATCTTTACTTACTAATTTCCAGTCGGTTGCAAAGAGTAAGTCTAAGGGCAATCCTAAAGATTCATCGACTTGGGTAGTAATGCTTCTCGATAGAATCCTTAAGAAACAAAAGGGATCCTAAATACCACTTATCTTTGCTGAGTACACTTATTTTGTGTAAGATTTATTATATTTAGGTAAATACTTTGGAAAATTTACTAGGTCAGATTCAGATAGGCATAACTCCGTTACCGTCAACAAATGTTAACGTTGGTAGTGTTGTTAATTCGACATTACTTGTCTCTGTTTGTCTGACGATCCTCGGTATCATAGGGTTAATTTTCCTTGGTAGGTACATGTTTAAAAAGTTTATAGCAGGAGTAAAGGAAGCTTCTATAGAAAAGAAATCTCTGGATGCAGTATTGTTTGAGGTACGTGTTCCTAAAAATAATGAAGTAGAGATACAAGCTGCTGATCAGATGTTCTCGAGCATGTTAGGTATTGCAGGTGGAGGAAAAAAGGGTATTAGTGGCATGGTTGAAGCAAAGTCATTTGTAAGTTTTGAAATAGTTGCACTACCTGAAAGTTTAAGAATATTTGTTGTAGCAAGTAAGAATGTTGCTAACACTGTTGAGAAATCAATTAATAGTGCATATACCGATGCAGAAATTACTATCGCAGATGAATACAATTTATTTTCTGAAGACAGCAAAGTTGAGTTTGCAACGCTGAAACTAGAAAATGAGATCTATAAACCGATCAGAACATATGAAGAGCTTTCCACTGACTCACTAAGTGGTATTTTGACTACAATGGGCAAACTAGGTGAAAACGAAGCCGCAGCTGTTCAGATTGTTATGACACCAGCAGGAGGTGAATGGAGAAACAAAGGTAAAGGGTTTGTTAAAAAGGTAAGAGACAACAATTCTGATCCCGAAAAGAAGAAGATGGATGTTCCAGAAGATCTATTAGCTGCTATTGATAAAAAATGTGAAAAGGGAGGATTTAAATTAGATATCAGATTGGTTGCAGCTGCTCATGCATCTGAAGTGGCAAAAATCACTTTAGATAGTATGGTAAATTCATTTTCACAATTTACTAAAGAAGGAAGCAACAACTTCAAAAAGGCGGGTATGAATGGAGGAGAGGAGAAGCAATTTGTTAAAGACTTCATTTATAGGACAAACAGAGAAACCATTACACTAAATACTGCTGAATTAGCTACTATAATGCATTTCCCAAATAAATCTGTGCAAGCTCCTCACATGAATTGGTTGCAGGCCAAAAGGGCACCTGCCACAGCAGGAATTCCTTCAGTTGGTGACTTATGGGTTGGGAACAATTTATATAGAGATACAAACAAGCCTATCTTTATGGAAAGAGAAGATAGAAGAAGACATATGTATATTATTGGTAAAACTGGTTCCGGTAAATCATATTTCCTACAACAGATGGCTTTGCAAGATATCATTAATGGAGAAGGTATTGCTTTTCTAGATCCTCATGGAGACTCAGCAGATTGGTTGTTAGATAGAATTCCTCCTCATAGAATTGAGGATGTTATTTACTGGAATCCTGGCGATACTGATAGACCTATGGGATTTAATATTCTGGAATTCTATGATGAACAAGATAAGCACAGAGTAGTAAACTCATTTGTTGGTTTGATGCAGAAGATGTTCGACCCTCACAATCAAGGTATCACTGGTCCGAGATTCGAAAGAGCCGTTAGAAACGCGATGCTTTCAGTGATGGAAGAAGATGGAGCCACACTTATAGAAGTTATGAGGATTCTAAGTGATGAAAAATACGCTAATAGAAAAATCCCTCTAATCAAAGATGATATCGTTAGAAGATACTGGACAGATGAAATCGCAAAGACTCAGGAATTCCATAAATCAGAGGTGTTGGGATATATTGTTTCCAAGTTCGATAGATTTGTAACTAATAAGCTTACTAGAAATATATTTGGACAATCAACCTCAGGTTTTAATATGCGTCAGGTGATGGATAATCAAAAAGTATTGATTGTTAATTTATCTAAAGGTATGGTTGGTGAAGAAAACGCACAATTTCTTGGGCTTCTAATGGTCCCTAGAATACTTTCAGCTGCTATGAGTAGGGCTGATACTAAAGAAGACCTTCGTAAGGATTTCTACCTATATGTGGACGAGTTTCAAAACTTCTCAACTAACGACTTTGCTCAGATTCTTTCTGAGGCTCGTAAATATAGACTTAATCTAATCGTTGCTAACCAGTACATTGCACAGATTGATGAAAAGATTAGAGATGCTGTATTTGGTAATGTTGGTTCAGTAGTTAGTTTCAAGGTTGGTACGACAGATGCACAATTCTTAGAAACTGTATTTACTCCAGTCTTTGACTCTTCTGATATTACAAACTTAGAAAATGTTAACGCATATGTAAAGATGCTTTACCAAGGAGAATCACCTCCTGCATTCTCTATCAACACTCATTACAAGCATGCACCGTTTGATATTCCTAAAGATGGTAATGAAAAAATTTCAGATATTGTTAAGAATTTATCAAGATTTAGATACGCAAGAGATAAAGATCTTGTAGAAGCTGAAATCAGAGATAGAGCAGAACTAGATTCTTCAGCTGATGACGCTAGCTCCGGCGGTGGTGCCCCAAGCCCAATGGGAGGAATGCCAGGTCTAGGAGGCATGCCAGGTGGAGCCGGTGGTGCAGGAGGCTTCAATGCACCTCTAAAGCCTAAAGGTGGTGCTTAAGTAATGAGATAGTTCAATTATTATGAGTTTCGTAATAATTGCTTCTAAGTTTTAGCAATTTCTTCAAGTTTATAAATTCCCTTCTCGATAGAATTCAGCATATTAATTATTTGATATGTCAGAATTCGGAGATAAATTATCACAATTTGGTTATAAGTTTGCAGCTAGTTTGCACCAAAGCATTAGGCAAAATCCTCAGCTTGCATCACGTGATCTTCACAGAGAAGTGATTACAAGCCCAAGGTGGCTTAGTGTAAATAGTGCAATTAATACTGTTAGAGGAGCAGAAACTCAGTTTGATGGGGATGGCTATGCTTATGAATATGACTATTACCTAAATCTAGTGGGTTATAAGCTGGAGTTATTCGACTATTATTTAGGACAGTTGAGAAGAAAACACCATAGTGGTGATGTTAATTCTGCCCTAAATGCTAGAAGAGCAGCAGTTCACGATGATTTGATTGGTAGAGTCCATGAATATCCAAGAGCTACTAGAGCTGCAGGAGGAGAAGGTAACTTTGAGAACTTTTTAGCATTATTTGCGAGGGAAATTACAAGAGCTGGCAGTCCTACAAATGTAGACGAAGGATTCTATGCAGATCAAATTAAATTTGGAAACAGGTTTATTGAACCTGGTAATTATTGGGGCGATCAACCCTCTCAGAGAATGAGGACAAGAATGGCCAAAATGTATGATGCTTTATTAGTATTCAATGACCGATTTGAATATAGGCAATTTATTAGCCATGTAGTTGAAGAAGCATCACTTCCATTATTCAATACGCATGAAGATTTTTGGGGCGCAGCTTTGCATTTAGAACGTCAGGTCTTTGGTTTGACTGGTTATGCTATGCATGAGCCGTTAATGACAGCGGCAGGCAATGTTATAGCTCAAGGAAAGTTCTTTGATCATATGCCAGACCAAGATGAAATTGATCAGCAAATTGCTAGTGGTGATAAGGGGGCTCCTTTTGATCAGTATGATGAATAAAGCTAGTTCTGTATTTTGACACCTTTCCAGAAGGCGATGTAATTGGCAAATGCACCATTACCATCATTCTGTTTAGCAACTAATTCTTCTGAGCCTTCTTTAGGCTCAGCATAATACCATGCAGCATCTTTGTTTGACTCACCGTCTACCTCAATATTGTAATAACTTGCTGTTCCTTTCCACATGCATTGGCTTGTTGTCTCACTGTCTGTAAAGAACTCTTTATTGATTGAGCTTGGAGGAAAATATACATTGCCCTCAATAATTATAGTTTCTTCACTTTCAGCTATAACTTGTCCATTCCATATCGCTTTAGCCATATATTGTTTTCTTCAAATATAAGTTAATATAGAATAGCAGTTTTGCCAATAATGATAAAAGCTATTGCGAATTTCATAACCAAGAAGAAATATTTGCCTATTCGATTAGCCTTTTTGGTATGGATATCATTGTTCATCGGAGTATTTTTTGTTTTTGAACAGAAGCAGTATATCGATTTAGGTTTCCTACCTGAAACAGGCATAATTGATGTATGCAGAGATGTAAGCCGAAAAGAGGAAACCAATCAACTAAGTGAAGTAGAGGAGGGTTATGTTGATTTTTGTAAGGAAAATGTCAAAACAACTAGCCCCGCTATCAACTATCCCGCTCAAAAAGTCGTAGTTATAGCCATGGGAGTAATGTTGATTACCTTGATTCTTTATTTCTTGGTCAAATACGAGTTTGCAAAAAGTGCACTCAATGTTTTTGATAGAGCATTTGTCGGCAGTGATGATATTGCTAATTCTGAGCACAAAACAGGATTCGCATCATGGATGCTTTTGCTATTCTTCTTAGTGATAGGTGTGTTGTTTATTGCAGATAATTATATCTAGCTTTTTGTATTCTTTTTTTCTATCTCGAAGTACCAGTTATCTGTTGCGACTAGGATGATGAATACTAGTGCTAGGATTGTGAAGAATAAAGCAATAATAATTGCTACTATTACATCTAATTTAAATACTTCAGCTTTTGAATTACTGTTCTTGATCACAAGAACATTGTTCCCGATGTCTGTAAATAAT
>JAGQLK010000045.1 GCA_020429485.1 Candidatus Dojkabacteria bacterium
GAAAATAATTTTGAACATGTAAATAACAATATTGGAGCTGGACAGGAAATGACCGTCCTTTACGATGCACCTTCTAACCATTGCTCCGGCCTCTTCAGAGTTTATAACTGGGGTTATTATTTTCTCCCTAAAAGCTATGCATTTGCATTTAAGTGGTGGATCAGAGGTGCATTACTGATAATTGCATCTTTTCTATTAACAAAACAAATCACGAGAGATAATTTTTTATCAACGTTTGGCTCAATTGCGTTGTTCTTTTCTCCGTTAATTCAATGGTGGTATTCAGTATTTGTTGTCGATGGCGCTACTTATTTATTGTTTTCAATTTATTTCTTAATAAAAATAATAGATTCCGAAGATAGGTCTGCTACTTATAAATACCTGGCCTTACTATTACTATCATCCACATTATTACTCTTTATTGTATATCCACCTTACATAATACTTTCTGCTTTTGTTTTGTTAATATACTTTATTGGCTCATATTTAAACAATCGAGCTGAACCGAAACAAAAACTCATCCTCACTTCACTTACTGGTATACTTGCTGGGTTGATATTTGGACTATTCATGTTTGACCTGAAAGACATTATTCAAATTATCTCTAATACTACTTATCCTGGATCAAGGATAACCGAAGGAGGCGGATATAGCTTCTACAAAATCCCATACTATTTTTTTAATATTCTTAGCACTCTGCACTCAGGTGAATTACCACTTGAACTGCACAACTTGAGTGAAGCTTCAGGCATCATTCCTCTGTATCTAATCTCTATACCAATAACTGCTTTTTTCACTGTCATAAAGATTATCAAGAAACAAAAGATTAATTATGTAAATACTATGTTAATGATACTGTTTTTGTTCATATTGGCTTGGATGCTTTTTGGTATTCCTTATCCTATTTCATCTTTACTACTACTGAATAAAATTCCACATAATAGGAGTATTCATATTTTATCGATTATTAACTTTATCGGTATTTTTCACTTCTTAAATTCCAAAGACACCTTTCATAAGAAAATTAATTATAAAATATTTGCATACATATATTCTTTTGTACTAATTTTCTTCTTGGCATTGTACGGCATAAGCCTAGACAGGTTATCTCCTGATTTCATCACTGCTCTAGAACTAACATTGATACTTGTTTTTTCTTGGGTAATAATTCTTACTTATTTTCTGAAGCAGAAAAAATTTTTTGTTATTTTGTTATTACTGTTTAGTTTTATTAGTACATATAAGGTAAATCCAGTATATCAAGGCACCTACGCTTTAACAGATATTACTCCAATAGTCGAACTTAAAGATATCTCTGCGAATAACAACGATGCTAGGTGGGTTGTTTTTGATGACAGTACACTCTCCTCTATGTTAATTGCTAACGGAGTACCTGTAATTAGTGGCCTCCAGTTATATCCTAATTTTGAATTCTGGGAAGAATTTGATAAAGAGAACGAGTTTAACGACAATTATAATAGATATGGTCATATAACCTTTGCCTCCACAGAAAGTGAGGAAGTACTTATTAGTAATCCAACTGCGCATCTGATTGAAGTAATGGTTAATCCATGCAACGACTCATTTAATAAGTTAAATGTTCAATACTATGTCTTCCAAGAACAAGTAGATGAACATTTTGATTGTCTGGTGTTTGATAGTAAGATAGACTCTGCAGATAAAATAGTTTATGTATATACGACAAAGAATGAAAATTAATAAGCTTTTAAACAATATCAAATCAATAAAAATAGAGTTTATATATTTAATAATAGGTTTGGCTTGGGGTACTACTATGGTATTTTTAACACCTCCCTTTCAGGTTGCTGATGAGACACATCACTATTATAAGAGCGCATCAATCGCAGAACACAATTTTATCTGTGAAAGTAGCGATGGCATACTATTAAGTGCTGATAAAGCAAATTTCCCCCATTTAATGCAAGTCGGACCAGTAAGAGCAAAAGAATCTCAATATATCAATAGTTATAGCAATCCAAACGAGGAAGGTCTTATTTCTGCTCGAATGTCCATTTGTTATTCACTTCCCTTTGGACATATCATCGCAGGTGCTGGCCTTTTTATAGGTGATTTATTTACAGATAATGAATTAGTATCTTTCTACTTTGGTAGAATGGCAAATTTATTATTTGCTACTATTTTGACTTACTATTCAATTAAGAGAATACCTTATGGTAAACGAATTCTTTTTGTTTTTGCGCTCCTACCAATGACACTATTTCAATATGCATCATACAGTTATGATGCTATTCATATTTCATTATTTATCTTTTACCTTGCATATGTTTTAGATATACTTCATAAATCTAAACAGCCTAATAATACCCAGTTAACTGTCATTGGCTTACTAATTACTGTAATTTCGAATATAAAAATTGGATATTATCCGTTATTCTTATCGATATTCCTTTTACCATTTAATTGGAAAAATAAAAGAAAAGTATTCAAATATTTTCTGATATTAATTCTTACAAATATACTATTGATTCTCATTAGATCAAAAGTATTAGGTAATGGATTGATCACCTATGAGCTGGCTAATCCGATTGAACAAATAAAATATATTTTGACTCATCCTATTGATTTCTCGGCTATCATAGTCAATACATTTATTTCGGAAATACGAGTACTCTATTATGGAATAATTTCAAGGCTAGGATGGGGAGGAGATTATTACCTCATGCCTTTTGATTATTATCAATTTACAATGTTCCCTTTAATGTTTATCTTTACAAAAAAAGAGAAAACTTCGCTAACAAAAAAGACAAGAATTATTTTATTACTTTCAGGACTACTTACTATATTACTTGTTTCAATTGCACTCTATGCAATTAATACCCAATTATATTCACCAAGTATAAGAGGCTTAGTGGGAAGATACTTTACCTTGCCATTATTGTTAATATTCTTTGCACTATATCAATTTAATTTTAAGGAGTTTTTCAACAAACACTCATATATAATGCCTTTAATCATTTTTTTTTCTTTAATCAGAATAATTTACGTTACAATACAAAGTACATTTGATAGATTTTATTAATTTGCAAAGCTTAAAATTAGCATGAATGATTTAGGCCAGGAAGATACAATAGAAGAATTGCAGAAACAAGTCAGATTTCTACACCATGAACTCCAAAAAGTAGAAAACTCTAGGTATTGGAGATTTCGTAAGTATTTAGTAGGTATCAGAAACTTAGTAACAGATCCCAAACACTATCTCAGAAAAATCAAAGTAATCAAATATAAGCTTAAGTTTTTTCTGAATGGGAAGCCATTAAGCTATAAACTAGAACCAATACTAAAGCATATCAATCTTTTTATTCCTAAGAATAATCCCAACAATTATGATCCAAATCTTCAGGAAGAGCTATATCAAGATTGGATACGAAGAGTTGAAATGCCAAGAAGAGCTAGAGACTATGAAAATATAGAAGAGAAAATTAATCAATTAGAATATAAGCCCAAATTCAGCGTAATTTTACCAACTTATAATTCTGACGAGATATATTTAAGACAGTGCGTATTCTCAGTTATTAATCAATATTATCCCAATTGGGAGCTATGCATCGCAGACGATAATTCAACCAAAAAGATAATTAAGCCATTATTAGAATCATTCAAGCAAAGAGATAGTCGTGTAAAAGTTACCTATAGAACTGAAAATGGCAATATTTCCCAAGGGACAAACTCAGCTGTTGAAATAGCTGAAGGGGAATTTCTGGTTCTATTAGATCATGATGATGAGATTGCACCAGAGGCTCTATATGAGTTGGCTGTTAAGCTAAATGAAGATAAAAATTACGATTTTATTTACTCAGATAATGACAAAATAGATATTTATGGACATCGTTCTGGGGCCAAATTCAAACCAGATTGGAGTCCAGATTTATTTCTCTCTCACTCATACACAAGTCATATTAAATGTCTAAGAACTAGAATCTTTAGAGAACTTGGTGGCTTCGATTCCGAATTTGATGGTTCACAAGACTTTGAGTTTTTACTAAGATTTTTTGAAAAAACAGATAAAGTAGGTCATATTCCTCAGATTTTATATCATTGGAGAGCTGTACCAGGTTCCACTGCAGTATCAGCAAAAGAAAAACCAGAGAGCCTTATTCGTGGCCAGAAAGCAGTGCAAAGAGCAATTGAAAGACGAGGCATACAAGGTGAAGCAGCAATGCCTTTCTTTGCAGATCACTCTAACCTAGGCATATTCAAAGTCAATTTTGATCCAGCACAAAACAACCAGAGAGTTACTATAATGATTCCAACTAAAGACAAAGTCGATCTGTTGAAAAGGAACATAGATAGTATTCGCAAAAGAACAAACTATGACAACTATGACATCCTAGTCCTAAATAACAATAGTGAGCAACAGGAAACATTTGATTATCTAAAGAGCAACAACATCAAATATATAGACATTCCTACCAGCGAATTTAATTTCTCTTATATTAATAATGAGGGTGCTAAGCATGCAGAAGGTGAATACATATTGCTTCTTAATAATGACATAGAGGTAATGGAGCCTGATTGGCTTTTAGAAATGGTTGGTGCATTGAATATGGATCCTAAAATAGGCGCTGTTGGAGCTAAGTTAATCTATAGCGACGGAAGGATTCAACATAATGGTGTTGTCATGGGCCTAGATAGAGATGTATCTTCTAGCCATGCTAATAAACTTTTAGATTTTGATAGCCATGGCTACTTGAATTACAACAATGTAATCAAAAACTACACAGCAGTAACAGCAGCATGCTTATTAACAAGAAAAGATCTTTATCTTGAAGTTGGAGGCATGGACGATGAAAATCTGAAGGTAACCTACAATGATGTAGATTACTGCATCAAACTAATCGACAAAGGATATAGAGTAATAACAAATCCGTATGCTCTCCTCTACCATCATGAAGGCCAAAGCAGAGGCAAAAATAATGACGACCCTCGAGAATGGCAGTTTCTTTACAATAAATGGAAGAAATACATTGATAACGACAGATACTATAACATTAACTTAGCAAAACATAATGAGCGATTCGAAATCAAAACACGAGAATAAACGAATATTATTCGTGACACATAGATTACAGTGGGAAGGTGCTCCAGTGTCACTATTCTTCATGGCAAAAGGATTTAAAAACGCAGGTTACGAAGTAGATGTCGTTTCTCCTTCAGAAGGACCTGTTAGAGATTTATATGAAAAGGAAGGCATGAACTGTACTATTTTCAACTTTATGAGTGATGATGAATTACCAGAATCATTAAAAAGCTATGATCTTTATTTTGTTAATACAATAATTGGTTATAAATTTATTAATCATTTAGATCTAGAAAGAGATAAAGTTGCTTGGATAATACGTGAAAGTGAACGTGAAGTTCATTTCAAAAACAATCCCGATATTGATCCTGCACTATTTGGAAAGGTTACAAAAGTATTGTTTGTAGCAAATAGCACAAAAGACATGTACATAGATCTAGCAAATGACAACTTTGTAACTATAAATAACGGTATGGATCTAGCAGAAGTTGATGCTCATATTGAGAAAACTGATAAGAAGGAAATGCGAGCAAAGTTAGGATTTGCAGAGGACGATAAGATAATTCATATTGTTGGTACTGTTAGCCCAAGAAAAGGTCAGCTAGATTTCACAGAAGCTGCAGTAAATATAATAAATAAGCTGGGAGATACTAGGTTAAAGTTCGTGATTATTGGTGCTGGTAATGTACCCCTGTATGATGATCAGATTAGAAGAGTGATTGAAAGAAATAAAATGGAAGACCAGATTATGCTTCTTGATTCAAGAGGTTCTTGGGATTACTATTCGATTTCAAACATGTACGTATGCACTTCTTACATTGAATCATTCCCTCGAGTAACATTAGAAGCCATGGCGTTTAAGTTGCCTATTGTTAGTTCAGAGGTATATGGATTATCAGAACAGATGGATCACGAGAAGGAGGCACTGATATACATGGCAGGCGATAAAGTAATGCTGGAAGATCATATGACACGACTAATTCAAAATGAAGAGCTAGCTAGTACCCTAGCAAGTAATGCACGCGCCAGACTTGAAAGAGAGTTTACCTTTGATGTAATGATGGACAAATATTTTAATTTAGTATCAGAAATATTAAATTAACCATGAAGATATTAGTTACAGGCGGAGCTGGTTTTATTGGATCATTTCTTGCTAGAAAGCTGTTAGAGAGAGGTGATGACGTTGTAGCTATTGATAATTTCAATGACTATTATAGTCGCAGGGCTAAGGAGTTCAATTTAGATTTGATTCGCTATTCTGTTGGTGATGAAGTGCAAGACTCAGAAAGTGACTATATTGAAAAAGTTCTTAAGAAGCTTGATGAATTCCAAAATCTCGATAGAGACGAAATTTCTGATTTTGGTAGATTTGAATTTGAAGAACTTGATATTCGAGACTTTGATGCGTTAGAGAATCTGTTTAAGAAGCATAAGTTCGATGCTGTAATGCATCTAGCAGCAATGGCCGGTGTTCCCTACTCTTTAGAGAAACCAAGGCTTTATACAGAAGTAAATATCGATGGTACTGTAAATCTTCTAGATTTATCTAATCAGAATGGTGTCAAAAAATTTGTCTTTGGCTCTTCTTCTTCAGTATACGGCAATACTTCTGAGGTTCCTTTTGTAGAAACGCAAGACGTAGATCATCCAATTTCTCCTTATGCTGCAACTAAAAGAATGGGTGAGATAATCTGTTATACCTATCAACATCTATTTGATATTCAAATCATTTGTGCCAGAATCTTTGGCCCAATATTTGGACCACTACAAAGACCATATGGTATGGCAGCACAAAGATTCATCAGACAGGTTGATCAAAATATACCAATTACTGTATACGGAGATGGAACTATGGAAAGAGATAGCACATATATAGATGATGAGGTAAACGGACTTATTATGTGTATTGATGCAGATATAGATTTCGATATTCTTAATATAGGAACGGGGAGCCCTGTATCAGTTAATGAGATGGCTGAGCTGACACTTAAACATATGGGTAAGGGGAAAATTGATCACATCGACAAACCAGCTACAGAAGTAAAAATTACATATGCTGACACATCAAAGGCAGAAGAAGTTCTAGGGTATAAAGCTGAAATAGAGTATGAAGAAGGTGTTAAAAGACAGATAGAAATTTATAAAATGATGCCGGATTGGTATAGAGCACTTAAGATTTAGCTTTATTCTTCTTGAGCAATCTCTTCAACTTTAGTGCAGCCCTCACAGGAAAATATTTCATTTCAGAAGTATACGCATTTAGTCTTGCGTTTGCATCTTCTGCCTGTTTCTGACTATCCACTGCTATATCTCTAAAGTTATCAATCTCTTTATTAAGCTTGATCATATGATTTTTCTGCCATTGGATTGTTGCTTGTAGATCTTCAATATCTTTGTCTTTCTTCGTTATTCTATCGCTGAACCATTCTTTCTGATAGTAAACCTGCCAGAAATCATTTAATGGTTGGAGAGTCTTTCCAACTTGTTCATCCATAAAGACAATACCTAAGCCATTGGAGTGTTCAAATTCCATAGTTGCATACTTAGCTTTGATTTCTTCCCATAATTTGTATACTCCAAAGTCTTTCTTCTTTTGACTGATATCATGTAACATTATGACTCCGCTCTTAGACATTTTAGGAAGCCATGTATCAAAGTCGTCTTTGACTGCTTCATAAGTATGTAAGCCATCGATATGAAGCAAATCAATACTATTATCGTCAAAATCATTAACCGCATCAGCAAAGTATTTTTTGTGAAGATTGATCTTCAATTCTGCAAAATGTTTTGAAACTACTTTCTGTACTGATTCATAAACCTCACTATCATAAAATCTAGCATGTTTGTCACCTTCCCAACTATCTACGGCATTCATCTCGGCATCTATTTTGCCATCAACTACTGCTTGAGCCATAGAAAAAAATGAGTGTCCATAATCAGTACCAAGTTCTACTATTCGTGCGGGCTTGAGATTACGTACTAGATCGTATGCAAAAAAGAAGTGACCGCTCCATGCAGAACGATAGAAATTTAATGAATCTTTATACTCGAATTGTGGTTGAAAATATTGCCAATCCATATTGCTAGAGTCCAATTATCTCATTAAAGGACCCATTAATCAAAGTACGTTTTGTAGAATATACGTCAATATCAGATGTAATTATTACTGGTCCATCTACTACACCCCATTTTGGTAGTACAGCCTCACCAGGAGGGATCATAAAGTTCTCATCTATAGAAGTTCCTACTTTAATATTTACATTTGCTGTT
>JAGQLK010000046.1 GCA_020429485.1 Candidatus Dojkabacteria bacterium
CAAAACCTACCGATGATATTCTTTGAGATAAAGTACCATCCATGTTACCTGGATAACTTCGATTCCAATCTTTACCCATATAGAAATCAAACTTACCATTAGTACTAAAGTATGTCCTCTGACCCCATGCTACTGGATTAGCGATTGGGATAATTACTATATTTCCTTTTATTTTATAATTTTGTAATTTAGTTACAAGTTGTTTAAGAACCCATAGAGTTACTTCTCCTCCGTGCACACCACCTTGTAGGTAAAGCGTAGGGCCTGAAACCCCATTACTATATTCGTAAGCATTGATAGTAATAGGATTCCCTCCTGGATCAGTACCTATTGAAATTGAATTTAAAAGCTTAATGTTATTCATATTCTAAAGGATTTAATTCATTATATCCTATACCAAATAAGTATTCATATAAATCCCTAAGTGCTTTAGACCAATTAGGATTAACTATCGATTTACCTCGATCAATTATAATAGGGGATGCGTCTGCTGTATTACTAACCCCAGTAATTCTAAAGAGCTGTCTACCAGGAATAATTCTATCTCCAACATTATGATCAGGACCTTCTATTCGTACTGCTATCTGTCTCCCTCTCATAGGAGCGCTATTCACTCCAACTCTACGTAAATCATGGCTAGTTGGTGACCAAATGAATCTACCTTGCTCTTCATCATAGTAAACAATATGTATTCCCTGACTTATAGGGTTATGCAACGGTAGCGCACCTATTCTCTCGTCATGCTTTGAATTAAATTTTAGATAGAATGAGCCATGTGGATTAGTTACTGCAGCATCAAATATATCCACCTCTTGTGATCTGAGATCTGCAAAAAGTCTAGCAACATCTGGATTTCGATGATCTGCAAAATGAGCTAGCCATGCGATTTTGTCTATTGGTGGGATGCCAGTCATCTCTGCATCGATAGACATTGTACTAGTTGGACCTTGTTGCCTATCATTCATCTCGTTTATCCAGAGCTTACCATTTTTATCAATTATACCGTCTACGCCTTGTAGTCCATTCTTACCCATGAGTGCAGTGAGTCCACCTAGATTAAAGATTACTTCTTCTAGCTGTGCATTGATGGGCTCTGGGTAGACATAACCTAGATTATTGCCTACACCATTACCTTCTGAGTTTGTTAGTGTTGGATCACCTACTGCCTTTACTGTAGCTCTACCAGGAATGACAAGCGTATTATCTTCATGGATTCCTGCTTGTGCTGCTCTATTTAATAGAATATTTAGGATATTAGGATCATGCGGACTTACTCCATCTGGTAATGTAACCTTCGTAGTCCCAAATCCATTTTCACTTGGTACAGTGTTACCTGCGTACCAACTAATGTTAGTTTCCTGCCCATCTATATACTTTGATACTTTTAAGGTTCCGTCATTTACTCTAAGTATTTCTGCAAGCTCTTCGACTGTGTCACAAATAACTGTAGTTTTACCACCACCTATATCAGTCATTCCTTCTCCACATGGTTGTACTACTACTTTTTGAATATCGTCACCTACTAAACCCCAAAAAATGTCTTCCGCATCAGTGAAGCCTAAGCTACCTGTAATAAGCTCATTAGGGATAACATATTGCTCAAGTCCAGCCATATATAGCATGTCTGTTAGATGAACTTTATTTTCGAGTACTGGAAATAAATGTCCTGTAGCCTCAGCGACTATGTTTAAGTTTTGATGCATTGTATCGAGCAGATCAGCCCATGAATAATCATGAGGATCATACTCAAAAACTACTAGATTTGTTGCATTGGCAGGTAGATTTGCGCATACTTGAACTGCCTCTTCAAAGCTTTCTGTTGCAGTTCCTGCGGCAAGACCATTAACGCCGTATTGTTCTACTTCTGGGAATTCTTGCTCTCCTTCTGCCCCACCAAGAATAATACTTCTTACTCCAGAACGAGCAGCTAATTTAACTAAATTACCTCGCTGCGGAAAGAATGTAGGCATAACTACAGTAGCTCCTATTTCTCGGAAGTATTGTAATGTATGATTAAATTCTCTATTAATTGCGACTGTTGTTTGTTGTAGTACTTCTCGTACTTCGTATTGTTCACTCATGATTATAATCCTTTTATTATTGAAAATGCTTGTTCGATGTCATCTTGGCTAAATACTATTGTGATTTCATTTGTTGTTGAAACAGTATCTATAATATTTATACCCTTCCAAGCTATCTTTTTAAGTATTTGATAGTATACTCCAGGTACTTCTACATTCTCTGGTGGCAGTTTTACTGTAATTGAAGATAAATCTATCTGTTTGAGAATTATCTCGTCACTAACAATTATCTCTTCGATATCAGTTAGATTATTCTTAGTTGTGATAATTGTTACTTCGGCAACACCTTGAGTTATAGCAATAAATCTGTCTGGTTTGGCTTCAATTCTTTCTAGTAATTGTCTTATCTTGTTTAATGTGTCATGTGAATTTTTTATAGTTACCTCTACAATATTTGATTTCACAGTAATATCAGCTAGTTTATCTAATATGCTTTGGATAGATTTATCTGTTTTTGTAAATTCAGACTTGTTTCTATTTAAAGCCATAACAATAGCACCTTCTTGCACATCTTTACTTAAGATTTCTATTACTTGTGGTTGGATTTCTCTTGCTAATGCAGAAGTATTTACTAAACCTTTAGCTAATGCATCTTCTACAAATGGCATATTATTTATAATTTGTTCAACTACCTCAGGTACGCTTACCATTTTGTTAAATATTTAACATAATATATTAATTTATCACTTATTTGATAAAATTTTGACAGTGGATTATATATGGATTATACTTCTGATGTCAAATTTTTATGACAGAGTGCATTTAATATTGGGAATACAGTTAAATTGATTGTTATTTATCATGATATCGATTAAAATACATTCATGGTTACAACATTCACAAAAAAAGCTAAATCTAAAAAACTCTTCTAATGAAGGGGGTATTTAGTTTTAGTATGCTAATTCTCCCTCTTGGGAGATTTTTATTTTTATAATTATTACTAAAATTCAATGTATTGGGCAGATAAGTTAATACAAAAGTTACCTAGAGACAAGCAGCATAGAGTAGATGATATGAAAACTCCATCTGGTCATGCTCATGCGGGCTCACTAAGAGCTATCTCTACACATGGGTTAGTTTATGAAGCAATGAAACGTGCCGGATTCGATGTTGAGTTTACATACGTTGTGAATGATATGGATCCGATGGACGGATTACCTAGGTATCTAGATGAAGAAGAATATCGACCACATATGGGTAAGCCAGTATATACAATACCTGCACCAGATGGTGTCTCTGAAAACTTTGCAACACAATATGCTAATGAATATATTGGTGCATTTAATAGAATAGGCTTCAAGCCACAGATATTCTGGTCTTCTAAGTTATATGCAGAAGGTTTGATGAATGACTATATTAGAATCGCGTTAAACAGCGTTGAAGAGATACGAAAAGTCTATAAGGACGTCGCAGACCAAGATAAACCTGAGGGTTGGTATCCATTTCAAGTAATTTGCCCAAATTGTGGCAAGGTTGGTAGTAGTTTAGTAACAGATTGGGATGGTGAGCAAGTTACATATGAATGTAAAGCAGATTTAGTTGAATGGGCTGTTGGTTGTGGACATACTGGCAAAGTCTCTCCATTTAATGGTACAGGTAAGCTTATGTGGAAAGTTGATTGGCCTGCACACTGGGCTGCACTTAATATCACAGTAGAAGGAGCAGGTAAAGACCACTTCAGTGCTGGAGGTTCAAGGGACATCGGTACAGAAATAATAAAACGAGTTTATGATGTAGATCCGCCTTTTGGATTCTTACATGAATTTTTATTGATCGGGGGAGCAAAAATGTCTTCTTCAAAAGGTAATGCAACTACTTCAGCTGAATTTGTCGAGTTTTTTCCGGCAGAAGTAGGAAAGTTTCTATTTGTTCGAACACCGTATCAAAGAGCAATCAACTTTGATCCAAGCATGAGCAATACAATACCAGATCTCTTCGATGAATATGATAGATGCGCAGAGCATTGGTTCGCGACTCAAGATGAAACTGACTATGGAAGAATGTTTGAAGCAGCTCAAATAGGAGAAGTACCTACAGAAAAAACATATTTTCCACGATTTAGACAAGTAGCTACTCTTATGCAGATGCCATCAGTAGATTTGATTAAGTTCTTTACTGATGACAAAGGATCTGAACTAACGGAAAGAGAACTTGAATTATTAGATGAACGTAAGAGATATGCTCAAATCTGGCTTGAAAACTTCGCAAGCGAGGATGATATTTACAGTATTGCTGATGAGCTTCCTGAAGCAGCTAAAGATTTATCAGAGGAACAAAGAAAGTACCTTGCTGCTCTAGCAGATATGCTCGAGACTAATGAGTATTCATCAGGTGATGATCTGCAACAAGCTGTATTCGAGCTTGGTAAGAGTATGGATATTCCAAGTAAGCAATTCTTTCAAGCAATATATGTTGTATTATTAGCAAAAACACATGGCCCTAAGGCTGGCTGGATTATCTTTGACCAATTAAGTGATAATAAAGAAATGATACTTAATAGATTTAGAGAAGTTTCAGAGAAGTCATCTCATGACATTAAAAGTAATATATTTCAGCAATTAAATGATTCGAACCGCTTGATAATCACATCTCAGGTTAGAGAGAAATGGCCAACAATCACAGTAGGATATGCAGAAATTAGGAATGTAAAGATCGAACAATCTAATCCAGAGCTTGAAGAGCTCAAGAAAGAGGTACTTGCTGAGCTTTCTCAACTCTCAAGAGAGGATATCAATCAGATGCCTGAACTAGTCAGTTTTAGGAATCTCTATAAAGAAACTGGAATCGATTGGCATTCAAGACGACCTAGCCCTGAAGCTTTGCTAAGAAGACTAACTCAAGGCAAAGACCTGTATCAAGTTAATACTTGCGTAGATGCTTATAATTTAATTGTAATGAGGAATAGAGTAAGTGTGGGTGCCTTTGATATGGATAACCTTCAATTGCCAACTCAGCTACAATTAGCATCTGGTGGAGAAGAAATTACCCTTCTAGGAGATAGTGAGCCAACTATTATTAAAGAAGGTGAATTGTGCTACTTTGATCAGACAGGGCCGTATAATCTTGATTTTAATTATAGAGATGCGGACAGAACTAAGGTAACATTAAATACCACTAACCTTTTAATTAATGTAGAAGGTGTTTATGATATAAGTAGAAACCAAGTGGAACAATCATTACAGGAAACAATAGATATCATAATGAGATTCTGTGGTGGTGAGCTTATCAAGACTGGAATTGTTAATTAAAACTTTTGAAAATTAAAATAAAGCGTTTAGTCGAATTCAGGCTATACTTGGCAATAGAATTAGTAATTTTTGTTGTCTTTCCATTACTTATTAATGAGTTTTGGCCCCAATTTTTTAAAATTAGACATATAATCCTAGGTATAGGAGTCGTCTATGCATATGCCATAGCAAAGTCGCATGATATCAGCTTTAGCGATATGGGACTTAGGAAAGAGAACTTTAAAGAATCACTGAGAGATGTAATGCCATTTACCTTTGTGATGATTCTTGTGATGACAGCATGCTATTTAGTAGTACCGGGATTGATGCGGGTAGAACAACTAGATGATGTATTACAAGTAAGTGCTGTACGGTTTTTCTTTGTTGTTATGCTTCCATACAATGTTCTATCTGTTCCTGTACAAGAATTTATTTTTAGGGGTTATTATGTACCTAGAGTAGCTTTGACCTCTAAGCATAAAATCTTTACTACTATCTGGTCTGCTCTTGTTTTCATGTTTGCACACATACTTTATTACAACATACTATTCAATATCGGAACCTTCGCAATTGGGATAGTATATGCAAGGAATTTCTTTAAGTACAAAAACATTTATTCGTTGATGGTCTCTCATGCAATACTTGGGACTATATACAGTACAATATTATACTTATTAGCTACACAATAATGTCACTACCAACTCAAGACGAAGCACTTGCAATCCTACAGGAACATGTTAAGGATGATTATCAAATTTTACATTCTAAAATGGTAGCAGCTGCTATGCAAAAGTATGCAGAAAAGTTTGGAGAGGATACACACCTTTGGTATATCACTGGACTTCTACATGACCTTGATTATTATGAACATCCAGAAGAGCATCCTGGAGTATCTTTAAATTGGTTCGAGGAGTGGGGATATCCAGACACATTGATCCACGCTGTAGAAGCACATGCTTTCAAACATAACGGTTTTGAAAAAGAACCTGAAACTAAAATGGCATCTGCATTGATAGCTTGTGATGAAATGTCTGGATTGCTTTATGCATATTCGCTGATGAGGCCAACTGGATTCGAAGATATGCAAGTTAAATCAGTTAAAAAGAAATTTAAAGATAAAGCATTCGCAGCAAAAATAAGTCGTGATGACATAAATTATGGTATGGAAAAGCTGGGTGTAGAGTTTGCTGATCATACAGCATTACTTGTGGAAGTATTCCAATCCATGCCAGAATTTAACAGCTAAATAAAGCAAAAGACTGTTAGTTACAATTATTTAAGTACTCTCCATTTCTCAGCGTAGATAATCAAGCTGGCTTTAGCTTCACCTTCCTTAGAAATATATGGATCGACATCAGGCCTACCTTCTAGAAGTACTAGATCACCTTTTTTTATAAGATCAGCATTCTCACTCGTCTTATTAAAAACTAGTGCATCGTAGAATGTGGTCTTCTCTTCTTTATCTTTGCCCAGATATTCATTAACTGCTACGGAGAATTTGGCGTACTTTTTACCTCCTTTGCTCTCTAGAACCTCAGCATCCTTAGTGGCTCTACCAAGAACTATTGACTGTTGTAAATACATATTTATAAATGTAATAAGTTAAATATGTACTTATTTTAAGGGGATAAATTTAATTTATCTTTAATTGAGAGGAGTTAATAAGGATTTTAGTTCATCTAGATCAGTTTGCCACTGTTCGCCGTCAAACCACTCTAGATTATTAAACTGCAATTTATATTTATCTTTGTAATCTTTGGCAGAACCTAAATAGATATATTGATTACTTTTACCTTGTGCCCAAAGAATAGCATTCAGCATCATGCCCATCCCAAAATTATTCTCAAACTTAGTAAAATCATAGAAAGGATATGTATAATGAGTGATATTAGTATTACTGTATGCTATACAATATCCGACTAATGCACCTTGAAATTCATACTTAAATAAATAGTTGAAATTTGAATTTTCAGCATCAGTAATTAGCTGCTTAACTTTGCTTGCTGTGAAAATACCTTTTCCAAATTTATTATCATAAAAATCCTTTGCTAGCTTATGGATATGCCAATCATATGTATTTTCACTCATTGGCAGCTGCAAAGTACTCATTTCTAGTCCTTCTATCTTTCTTAATACCCTTCTATTCTCACTATTTAACTCAAAATCACTTAGATTTACTCTTATAGACCTTGTCTTATTCATGTTACCTTTATTAATTCTTCCAAAGACATAGCCATTAGCATAAAATGAAGTGATATTATCTTCAGAAAAATCTTCAATTTTAGTTTGATCCCAACTGATATAGTTACTCATCTATAGAAATCGTTTTAATGTTACTTTTAGCTCCTTTTACTATTGTAATACTATTTTTGGCAACTTGGAAATAGTCAGCAAGCATTTTGATTATCTCATAATTTGCCTTGTTATTTTCGGGTGGCACATTTACCTTAACAACAAATTGATATTCATCATTGGCAACAGGCTCGACTAGATTCTGTTTTGATCTCGTATTAACTTTGATCTTAATGGTCATGGTGTTTCAGCTTCTCTATTTCTTCTGCTAATAGCTGCATATACAGTCCGTACCCTATAAAATTAATATTACCGTGCTGTTCTTTTCCGAGTAGATTCCCTGCTCCTCTAATCTCTAGATCTCTACTAGCTAATTTAAATCCAGATCCTAATTCCTGAGATTCCATGATAGCTTTAAGTCGCTCCTTGTATTTCCTATTTACCTTTTTTTTCTCTATTACCTCATCGTTATCATCGGTAATTTCTATGTAATTATCTTTTTCTATGTCCTCACCATCATA
>JAGQLK010000047.1 GCA_020429485.1 Candidatus Dojkabacteria bacterium
GTGATCTAACTACTAAAGAATGTATAGATTCAATTAGATCCGTATTGGATGATCATAAGGTGGATATTTTAGTTAATATGGCTGGAATAGGAATCTATAAAAGTCTTGAGGATCTGTCGCCAGAAGACTTTTTCTTATCGCTCCAACTGAACACAATGGTTCCATTTTTACTTACAAAGATTACTATGGACTATCTTAAGAAATCGGACATTGGACTAGTGGTTAATATTGGCTCAGGAGCTGGCACTATGCCATTTGCTGGTAGAAGTGCCTACTGTACTTCAAAATATGCTTTAAGAGGTTTATCACTTTCATTATCTGAGGAATATAGAGAACAGGATATAAGTTTTCTGCTAATTACATTAGGAAGTACTATGACTACTTTTGGAGGTAAATCAATAACCGCTCAGGAAGAGAAAGTAAAAAATGGAAATGCTATATTCCCTGTAGAATATGCTGCGCAGGAAATCCTGAATCAAATAAAGAATCCTGAAAGAGAAGATGAATTCGTTCTATATCCTTCAGAGCATGGGTTTGGAAAATGGAAGAAACCTTCTAACTGAACGGGTTAATTGACTTATATTCTAAGTATCTTTCTATTGCTGGATATTCATCGATAACAAAGTTTGTGCTGTTAAGATTATCTAAGCTAATAAAAAGTGCGTCTTCGAGTATAGATTCATTTTCTTGCATATTAATTCTTGGGTCACCTTTTATGTATTTTGCTAATCTAGCTATTGCCACTATTTGTTTATGGGTACCATTTTCTTTAGTGTAACTCCATGTCCAAGTGTAGAAGGGGAGGCTAGGTATTATTTCAACTCCTGTTTCTTCCTGAACCTCTCTAATAATAGATTCGTTTGGTTCTTCACCCAAATTCATCTGTCCACCTGGCAGGCCATATTTTCCTGCTAATTTTTTGTTTTGATATTTATTACTCTTGAATTTTATTACTAGTATTTTGGATTCTTCATTGAATATAAATGCCTTTTGAGCAAAGTTTAATATAGTTTTCATGTATACTTGATAATAGTTATTGATATTATAAGCGAAGTAGTTAACATTACTACTGAGGATAAATTCAGTTACAAAAAAAGGCCACTATTTTTAATTAGCGGCCTTGGCATAAATGAAGCAGATAGTTCACTACATATCTGTTTCAAGTTAGGAGCTACTCTTCTTCAAAGTTCGCATTATATTCTGTGCGAATATAATCGTCTAGTTTAGCATTGACTCCATTGCTCATGCGGAAATCCATTATTTCAATGATAATCTCCTCTTTAGTTTGGAATGTTCTTTCCATATACTTAAGAGTTTTGTTTGTCATGAAGTATACAAGTTTTGCAAACTCCCCTCGGGGAAGTGTAAAAATAAAATCGAACAGCTCTCTTTGTGTCATGATATGTATCTTCCTCTATCTCTGGCTATAATTATATTTCTCATTAACATAATTATAAATATCTTGGTTGCCATGTCTCCTTTGGTATTCGAGCATATATATTACTATTTCTTCGACTGTTTCGAAATCTTTTTCGAAATCTGTTAATTGCTTTCCGAATACCACATATGCCATAAGTGCGAAATCGCCCCTTGGTAACTTTCGGATAAAATAGTATAACTCCATGTCTATTTCCATGATATGTAACTCCTCGCCTCGATGAGGCATATTTGCATACAAATATTATTGGGTATTTCCACAATATCTACTTGATTGCAAATAATTGTCATTGGGCGTATTAAATTTTAATGAGCCTCAATATAGTGAGTATATTATAAGTTTATTCGTTTCATAATACTTGACCAACAGGTTATAATTCCACTATAGTTCTGACATATTATTATGTATTTCTGACAAATAATGGATTATGAAGCACAGATACCAAAGAGTGAGATAAATAAGTTGGCTAGGCTCATATTGAGCCCATTGCAGTATAATGCTTCTCTGTATGCAATATGGCCGCTGGGATCAGGTATGAGGATTTTTGTAAATAAAATATTCAATAACTTTCAATTGGTATCACAGGAATTGAATATTAGTCAGGATAAACTAATCGTTTTGCGAATAGAGTGTGATTTATTATTCGGTGGTGATCCATTAACATCTGTATTTATTCAATTGTATAAAGGATTAGTTGAAGGCAATAATAATAAGGCTTTGCAGGGAGGGATAGATTACTATTTCCAGATCAGGAAAATCATAGAAGGTATTTTAGATGCTGAAAAAAAAGTTTTGATTGTTATCAATGGAATAGATAAAATGCACAGCAAAGACCAAGAGATTTTGCTAAGTGCTTTTTCCAGCATTTTATACCTTGATATTACAAAAATTCATGCCATCTTTAATGTTAGTAATCATGATGTTATTCTTGGCTTTAATGATGTAGAAAGTTTTGGATTATTTAGGAACATAGTATATATTCCTAATCCAACTAGGGAAGAATTTGATAATTATGTAGCCGACCTAAAACGAAGATGGGGCGTAAGCCTTGATCCTGAGCAGCACAAATTAATTGAGCTTTGCTTTCCTAATAAAATGTTAGCAAATGCAACTTTAAAATGTATTAAAGAAGAAGGGGTAAAAGAAGTAGATGGATTGCTAAAAAGTAAATCTATGAGATACAGAGTATCTGCCTATTATCACATGCTTGGTAAACTGGAACGAGAATTTCTAGAACACTTAGTTTTCAATAGTAATTATTACTCACCTTACAAAGAGCAGATTGAAGATTATTTCATTGAGATTGGTGTGGTAAAAAAAATAAGGGCGAATAAATATGCTTTGAAACCCAAGATGCTTAATTATATCGTGAGATTACAAAATACTGCTACGCTAATTAAGAACAAGGTGGGTGAAATTACATATGGAAAGATCATTCTTTCTGATAACTTAAGCATTCATGAATATGAGGTATTTGAGCTGCTTTATAAGAAGAAAGGTTCGATAGTTAATAGAGATGAAATAGCAAATGCTATCTGGGGGGAAGGGGTTGGTCAAAAATATTCGGATTGGGCAATTGACAAATTAATGTCTAGGTTGAGGAAGAAGCTATTTGATCTGGCTATTCATAAAATAAAAATCGATACTCATAAAAAGCAAGGGTTCAAATTAATCGTCGATGAATAAAATTAGTGAACTAAAAGAGAAAATTAAGGCTAGCCATAATGCAGGAATAGCTTTAGATATTGACGAGACATTATCTTGGACTATCGGATATTGGGTAGAGAAAATGTTTGAAAACTTTGGTAATCCAGAAAATCTTACAATTGAGCAAGTGATAAGCAAATACAGGTATACACAAAACGTTCCGTACTGGCAAACAGAGGAGGCTATGCAATGGATGCATGATCATAGAGAAGACAATGCTTTGCAAAAGGAATTGCCATTGATCGAGAATTCTCAAAGATGCGTAAATGAGATAAATAAAGTAGTCCCGATCGTCGCTTATATCACTACAAGACCAGCTTCTGTGATTTCAGGCACCAAAGATTGGCTTAGAAAGCATAAATTTCCAGAAGCTGAGGTCATTGCAAGGCCAAAAGAAGTTGATCATTCTGATGGAAATAAATGGAAGGCAAAAGTTCTGGAAGAGCTATATCCAGTAGTTCATGGTATCGTTGATGACAATCCTGGGTTAGTTGAGTATTTAAGTGTAGAATATCGAGGTAGAATATATCTCTACAACTTCTATGGTGAGTGCAGGGATGATCTTGATATAGTTAAATGCTCTGATTGGCTTGAAGTAGAGAAGTCGATATTAGGCAATTCTGAATAGCCTAAAATTTGTATTTATTCCTTCTGACGGTTGTTTTTAGAGAAATTTATCAGTATAATCATACATGCTCTTTTGAAAAGAAATTGAAATTTTGGGTCTCGGTGTTTTACAATGAGGTCTGTAAATCAAGTAGATAGTCTGGTGAGCGATTAGCTCAGCTGGTTAGAGCGCGGTCCTGATAAGACCGAGGTCCCAGGTTCAAGTCCTGGATCGCTCACCAGGAAATCTATTTATCCTGTTGCGGGGCTGTGGAAACTCTTCGGAGAAGTCCACCTCCAGGTGCAAGTCCTGGGGCTCCACTTTGAAAATTGAGATTTTTGTGGGGCTATAGCACAGCTGGTCTAATGCGCCTCATTTGCAATGAGGAGATCGAGGGTTCGAATCCCTCTAGCTCCACAAAGATCTTAAATGTCTTCATTTCTTTTTCATTCGCTTGAAACTATTCTTCCCTTTGGTATATGTTAGTGTTATGCACTCTGCTTAGAATCTACCTGTAATATACTTATAATATACGAGCAGCTTTTTATACAGTAGATCCTGTTAAATTCCGAACTCGGTGTAGAGGTCGCCCCTATTTTAAATAGTATTAATAATAGCAAATGAAGGATCAATTAATTGGAGAAGGAGTAGTAAATGGAGTATTTATCGGCAGTGAACAAGTGAGATCAGTTCCTGCAGAAAAAATATATTTAGATTGGGATGGAATAAGAGGTGACAGGCATTATGGAAGGACTAAGTTTGCTGGTGTTAGAGAAAAATATCTAGCAAAAGGAACGGAGATGATTAATCTTAGGCAAGTTTCAATAGTCAGTACAGAAGAGTTAGATCAAGTTGCAAAATTGCTTGAGGTTGACAATATTATGCCGGAGGATGTTTCTGCGAATATAACTATTTCTGGTATTCCAGATTTTACAAAAATCCCATTTGGGTCAATTATGCAATTTGAACTACAAGCAAATCTTCTTCTTACAGGTGATAACTTCCCCTGCATAATACCTGGTCAAGAAATAGAGGATAGAACGGGGCAGAAAATGGCTCATCTTTTTGCAAAGCAAGCTGTTCATAAGAGAGGGCAGACAGCTCTGATACTTCGCCCTGGAATAATTAAACCAGGTAGTAGATTCCAGATAATTCTTCCAAAAGAAGTAAACACAGGACTCTCGTACAAAATATAACATCAACCCTTGATAATATTCTTTGACCTTGAAGATTCTTTCTGCTAATCTATTTCCATAGCGCAACTATTTTATTTACTGCCGAAATAAAGATGCGTGCCATTTGCTTATATTTAGAAAAGTCGCTAGCCTTTGCACTTTTGCCTATTTTTAGGTTCAAATGGTCTATACTTTTTTTCCTCTTTTTCCTTCTAGTTTCCTCCAACTTGGTTAGCGTTAGCACGCTTGCGGCAGCAAATAGTAGTATTAATTTTCAAGGCAAGATTGTGAACTTGGCAGATGGAACCAATCTTGCCCCAGGCGCTCCAGTATGTGTATCTGCTGGCGCAGACACTTGTGATCTTCGTGCAAGTATTTACAGCGATCCAGCTGGAGGCACCTTATTATGGCAAGAAACACATAGTAATGTTGAGCTAGGAGATTATGAGGGTGTATTTAATCTTCAATTAAATTCCGTTTGTGCAAGTTGGGAAGCGCCAGGTGGATCTTGTTCAGGCTCCGGAATAGATTGGGGAGCTGATTCAACAGTTTATCTTGAAATACAATTCGATGATGATGGAAATGGAGACTTTGCTAGTCCAGAAACATTTACGAGAAGTCTATTTAATTCAGTACCATATGCCTATCAAGCAGATAGTATTTCTGGCGGTTTAGATACAGTTTATGCCGATGATAGTGATAAAGTATTGGGCATAAATGATGCAGCAGGATTAGTTTTTGATCTCACTACTACTGGTGATTTTATAATAGCTGAGAATGGAACACCGTATTTTACATTCAAGGAAGATAATCAAGTTACATACAGCGCAGATGATGCTACTGATGTATTTGATATTGCAATAGGTAACTTTAGGATTGGTTCTGGTGGTACACCAGGTCTAGCACTTGATGGAGAAGATGCGTATATTGAGGGTACACTTGAAGTCGATTCTGCTGTAGATTTTGGCGCTAATGTAAACTTTAATAATAATCAAGCCCTTGGTTTTAGAATTGAAAATCTAGCATCAGCGCCTACATGCAATTCATCATTTAATGGTAAGCTGTATCACAATACTGTGGATACTTATTCTTATGTTTGTGATGGAAGCTCCTGGCAGAGAATAGATGCTCAAGGTGCATCAGTAGTTTTAGGAGAATTCTATGATAATGTTGGCGGGCAAGATGTAAATATAGCTGCTCCTGGCGCATCAGTAGCATGGGGTAGCGAGGTGAGAAAAGATACAGGCATCACTCATAGTACATCTGTTAATAATTCAAGAGTTACCTTGGATAATCCTGGTTGGTATAAAGTCAGTTATAGTATATCTCATGAGAATCAGACTGCTGGTAGAAAGAATGTGAGATGTTTGATTAGGTTAGACGGTACTACATCGATTACTGCTTCAGATTCTTATTCCTATAGTAGGAATACCACAGATGAGATGGCCACTAATAACGGTACAGCAATATTCCAAACAAGTTCAGCAGGGCAGTATTATGAAATTATGTGTTATGGAGTGGGTTCAAATGTTGGCTCAGCAAGTGCATTAACTTTGACAAACCAATCGTGGACATTCGTTGAAAAAATTGGAGGTTCACCTTCCTCAATTATTGATCTAGATGCAGCATATGATAACGATAGCGATAAAATATTGAATGTAGATAATTCTTCTGGATTAGAATTTATTTCTTCCACAACTGGAAATATTGTTTTTGATTTACAGTCTACTGGTGATTTTATTATTGAGGATACCGGTAATAATTACTTTACTGTCACAGACTCAGGGAATATCGGTATCAGGACGACCAATCCACAATCAGCGTTGGATATTAACTTAGCAGGAAGTGCTGCGACAGCCGCATTAATCTTTGAAAACGATAGCGATACAGGTATATTCCATCCTGCAGCAAATGTATTAGGGGTAACTGCAGGAGGTGTTGAGCAATTTAGAGTGACAGGAAATGGAATAAATTTAGCAAGTAAAGTAGCTGACCCTGGTACTCCTGTTGAGGGTGATGTCTGGTTTAGATCAGACACCGATAACATCAACACATACAATGACGGTAGGGTACAAGAAATACAAACTGTGGCTGTCGCCCAAGTTTATGAAAGCATATTAACCTCATATGCAGGTACTCCTGTGGCGATTACTTTTGAGGGCACAAGTGCAAATTTACGAACTGTGGATGCAACATATGCCCACAGTACTGTCCTAAATTCGAGTAGGTTAACGATAAATGACTCAGGTTACTATCAGATCTCGTATAGCATTAGTAATATAACTACAAATAATCAAGCTAGAGTAACTAGATGTGAATTATATGTAAATGGAGCACAGCCAACACCAAATGTAGGAGTTTCTTACGCATATATGAATAATAGTACATATGATGAAGGAACCAATACAGCTACAGTAAATTATTCATTTACTGGAGGGGATTATATAGAGGTATACTGTCAGAATATTTCTTCTGCAGCCTTTATTAATACTATTGCTAATGAAAGCTGGTTAAATGTTGAACTAATTCGAAGGCAATAGTAAACTATTTTATAACTAGAAATTAATTTAAAATGCCCGATAAAACTGCCAAAACAAAAGAAGAAACAAAAAAGCCTCTAAAAAAGAGAATTACCACCTCTAAAGCCAAACAAGTCCATCAGGAAGAAATGGAAGATTTCACCACAAGAATAATTGATGGCGTTGGAGGTAAAAAAACAGCTGCAGTTGCAAGGCAACAGCTAGATGAATCTGCAATGGATATTCCACCAGTCAAAGAAGATGAAGCAAAGAAACCAATTCCAGTTAAGAAAGTAGTGACAGCAAAGGATAAGACTTCAACTGGAGAAGATAAGGCTAAAATCATGGAAGAAGATGTAGAAGATACTGAAACTGAAGAGGAAGAAGTAGAACAAGTAGTAGAAGAAGAGCAGGAAGAAATAGACGATGAAGATGGAGAAAATGAAGCAGAAGAGGATTTAACTAGCTCTTTAGGTAAGAAAACAATGAAAAAGATCAAAATAGAGAAGGCTGAAGAGGGCGTTGAAGAAGAACCTGAAGAAGAGAAAGAGGCAAAGCCAGCAAAAAAAGTTATTAAAGCATCAAAACTAAATGAAGAAGAAAACTCCGAAGTAGATCTAGAAGATGATGAGGCCTCTGAGGATGTAGATGTGGAAGAA